>USLQ01000296.1 GCA_900555545.1 uncultured Oscillospiraceae bacterium
CAGCGTTCCTTCACCACGGAGGAGGCGGAGCAGGCGCGCGAGTGGATGGAGCGGTACGCGTGCGCGATGCTGGCCACTGTAGAGAACCTCGGATATGTCACCTGGAATTATCCGGTGGATGGCGCTGAGCAGTCCTGCACCATCACAGCGGAGGATGCCACTGCACGTGTGGGAAAAAATATCAAGCAGTACGCCAAAACACTGCCCGGCCTCACCCAGCTGCTCGAGGCACTTGAGCTCCCCGCTTCTGTCGAATTCCCGTCGATCGCAGCAGTAGGAAATTGATCTAAAGACTATAATAAGCAAAGGGACGCATCGGTTATCGATTTCCGATGCGTCCTTTTTTATTCTTTTCTCAAAATTTCCTGGGGCGGTTCGATTTCGTGCGCGAAGGTATGCTCCGTCAGTTCAGAGAGCGCTTTGATCTTCCGATTGAGCATTGGGCGCAGACAGTTAGGTACGTGCTCCTGATGCGCCCGATGGATCGCGACACATTCCTGGCAGTTGCCGTGATAGCGGCACGCCTTCTGGCACAGCGATCTTTTTCCCGGTATTCCTCCCGGAACATCGCTGCAAATTCCTCCTGAATTCGCAATCCCTCTGCCCGATCGCCACAGTGAAAGGCCTCCATGGGCCGCCTTTCGATCGGATTATGATCAATCTCCACTATGAGCGCCTCCTAAAATTGTTTAAATCATCTTCTCGATTGCCTTTCGTCTTAAAACTGCGATGCAAAATTTACGGTCTGTCTGACAAAGTTCTCCCGCAGCTCTTGAAAGTTGGTCTCTCCCCACGTCCAATCACCGGTATTTTCGGAAACGGGATGCTTATCGGAGCACAGTAAAACTGAGACGGCGGGCATGGAATAGTATTGACTCACAGACAGAAGCGCCGACGTTTCCATGTCCACACCGGCGCATCCGCTCTCCCGCCACCGTGCTTCTTTGGCAAAGGTCTGGCGATAGACCGCATCGCAGGTAACCACCGCGCTTGTACGGACGGGAAAGGACTCCGCATAATGGGCAACAGCGCGATTGAACAAAGCCTTATCCGGCACTGCAAACTCCGGCTGTTCAAAATAGTGGAACGAGGTTCCCTCCTCGCAGAGCGCCCGACTGGGGATGAGGACATCGCCGACAGAGATATCCTCTGAAAATCCCCCGCACATGCCAGCTACAATCACCCGCTTTACCCCCAAGGCCCGCACGGTTTCCAAGGTGTCAACCGCAGCAGGAGCACCGTATCCGCCGCGCGTAAAGCACACGTTTGGAATCCCTTTAACACAGATGCATTTCGGATTTTCGAGAAAGCAGGGAAGTTTTTTTAACAAAGTTCTCGTCCTGAGGAGCGATTCTATGAATCGGAGTGCCATCCCAATTTCAAAAATCACGCACATTTCCGGGAGTGTCTCTCGGCTGACACGCCCTCCGCCGCGGCTACTTCCAATATGCTTTTCGGCCGTAATGAGCGGATCGGTCGAATCGTTGGGAATCCGCCATTTCATCCCATCACCCTCTCTCGTATGCTGTGATTATCATATCATAATTACGCGAACAAGCCAACCAGAAATTACTGCGCAAAAAATTTGTTTGCAAAGTCTCGGGAATCGCACTATAATAGAAGTCCTACCCCAAACGAAAGGAATGAGCCCATTGAACGAAAAGGAAGTGGCGGAAATCCGCCGCCGGTTCCGGCCGGATAAGAACAGCATCTCCTCCCTGCGTGGCTGCTGTGTGAATGAGAACGGGGAGATTGTGTCCGAATTTGAGCAGTCCCTGCTCTTGAGTCCGCAGGAGGAGGTGGAAAACATCCTCGCTACACTCAAGCGTACATTGTCAGGCGGTCTGGGCAAAAACCTGATTGATCTGGAATTTGAGACCCAGCAGGTGGTGGACAGTGAGGAACACAAGCTGCTCATGGCGCTGCGCGACTCCGCACTGAAAGATGAGGCGGCGTTGCACGCCTTTTATCAAAAGGCCGCCTCCTCCTTGAAGCTGGGGGAGAATTACCTGATCCTACTGATCCACGACACATACGATATCCCCTACCGCGGCGGGGACGGCGCCATTTTTTCAGACGCCTCCTCCGAGGTTTACTCCTACATCCTGTGCAGCATCTGCCCAGTCCGGATGAGCAAACCAGCCCTGAGCTACTACATGACGGAGCAGAAGTTCCACAACCGCCGGATCGACTGGCTGGTCTCCAAGCCGGAGCTCGGATTCCTGTTCCCCGCTTTTGACGACCGCACCACAAATATTTACAATGCGCTCTATTACTCCCGCAGCACTGCGGAGAGCTATGCCGCCTTTGTGGACAGCATCTTTCACTGCCCCCTTCCCATGCCGGCCAAGGTGCAGAAAGAGACGTTTCAGTCCGTTCTGGAGGATTCCCTGAGCGAATCGTGCAGCTATGACGTCATTGGGTCCGTCCACAGCCAAATCAAGGCCATGATCGAGGAACATAAGGAGAATAAAGAGGTGGAGCCGCTGCTTATCTCGCGTCAGGCGG
>USLQ01000297.1 GCA_900555545.1 uncultured Oscillospiraceae bacterium
TGATCTGCGATGGAACCGACTGCTTGGTTCCAGGCATTACGGAGCAGATTGAACGTTCCGGCATCCATTCCGGTGATTCAATCAGTGTATATCCGACCGTAGCACTGGGCGATACTATTCGCGAGCAGGCATATGAGATGGCTCGTAAATTAGTGCTCTCCCTCGGCGTGAAGGGAATCATCAATGTGCGCTTTGTCTGCTATGATAACCGTCTCTATCTGACGCGCGCGAGTGTCAACAACTGGCGTAATGTCACCTTTATTTCCCGTGTGACGGGGCTTCCGGTGATCGATATCGCCGTACGGTGTATGGCCGGTGAAAAGCTGGCCGGTATGGGATACGGTACGGGAATCTATCCGCACGCTAAGCTGTACGGCGTGCGCGTCCCGGTATTCAGTTTTGACCGTGTGTCGGGCCTGGACTCACAGCTCGGTCTGGAGATGAAATCTACCGGAGAGGCATTAGGGATTGCTGATAACTTTGAGGATGCATTGTTGAAGGGACTTGTCGCCTCTGGGATGCGGATCCGGCACGCCGGCGGTGTGTTTATCACAGTACGGGATAACGATAAGCAGGAGGCCGTTCAGCTGGCCGATGCGTTCTCCCAGCTCGGGTTTGATATTTATGCAACGGCAGGTACAGCTAAGATTTTGAACACCAATTTTGTCCCAGCTAACGCCGTGCGCAAGATCCATGAGGGATCGCCAAACACGTTGGATTTGCTCTCGAGCAACAGAATTGTCTATGTGATATCTACGTCTGCCAAGGGACGCAGTTCTTTGATCGACGATGTCAAGATCCGCCGCCGTGCCGTGGAGCGGCAGATTCCGACTTTCACCTCGCTCGACACGGCCCGTGCGCTTGTCCGTTGCCTGAAAAAGCGCCGTTCGTTGGACGATACGGATATTATCGACCTAAACACAATCAAATGATTGAGGGAGTACTATGGGAAAATATCAAGGAACCTATCCAATTGTCAAAAAAATGCGCCTGACAGATACCATTTATGATATCTGGGTGGCGGCGCAGCCTATTGCACAGGAGATCAGGGCGGGGCAGTTTGTCGGGATTATCTGTGACGGAAAGCCGTTGCGTAGACCAATCTCCATCTGCGAGTCTGATCCGGCCAATGGGGCGATCCGCTTGGTTTTTGAAGTGCGCGGCGAGGGGACGCGCTGGCTATCCCAGCAAGAAAAGGGAGCTAAGCTGGATATTCTCGGCCCGTTGGGTAATGGATTTCCCGTGTTCCCGCCGGAGAAAAAGGTTGTCTTTGCCGGCGGCGGTATCGGTGTTCCGCCCCTTTTGATGACGTGCAGGCCTTTTGGCAAAAATGCAGATGTCTATATTGGATGTAAAACTTACGAAAATCGAATTTTGATCCACGAATTTCAATCTACCTGCCGCAACGTTGTGGTGGCCACCGAGGATGGCACATCTGGAATTCGAGGATTTGTCACTCTTCCGTTGGAAAAGCGGTTGATCGCCGAGCCGTGCGATCTGATCCTCACCTGCGGCCCCAAGCCGATGATGAAAGCCGTAAGCGAGTTGGCTGAGAAGTACGGCGTTGAGTGCTACGTCTCCATGGAGGAGCGGATGGGCTGCGGTATGGGTGCATGCCTGACCTGTGTTTGTGGGATCCGTGATAAAAAGGGCGAGGTGCATCACCGGAGGGTATGCAGCGAAGGCCCTGTGTTTAACGCGAAGGAGGTCGTGTGGTAATGGCTGATCTGTCTGTAAAAATTGCTGGTGTAGCATTCGCCAATCCGGTCATTGCCGCCTCAGGTGTATTCGGGTTCGGCCGGGAGTATGCCAGAATGTACCCACTCAAGGAATTGGGCGGTATTTCCTGCAAAGGGACGACGCTTGAACCGCGCGAAGGCAATCCGGCCCCTCGGATCGCGGAAACGCCGTGTGGGATGCTCAACTCAGTTGGGCTACAGAATCCCGGTGTTGATGTCTTTATCCGTGATTATTTGCCGTGGCTGCGGCAGCAGGGGACAGTTCTTATTAGCAACATCGCCGGTAAAAGCGTAGAGGATATGTGCGAGGTGGCCGAAAAGCTCTCCGAGACGGATGTGGACATGATCGAGCTCAATATCTCCTGCCCGAACGTCAAGCAGGGCGGCGTGGCGTTCGGAACTACCTGCGCTGGTGCTGCGGAGGCAACTGCCCAGGTACGTAAACACTGCAAAAAGCCACTGATTGTCAAGCTGTCCCCCAATGTGACGGATATTGCGGAGATTGCAAAGGCTGTTGAATCCGCGGGGGCAGACGCGGTGTCACTGATCAATACAGTGACAGGCATGCGTATTGATCCCAAAACCCGCCGTCCGATTTTAAAGAATAATACAGGTGGTCTCTCTGGGCGCGCCGTATTCCCGATTGCCGTCCGCATGGTATGGCAGGTCTATCAGGCCGTTCAGATTCCGATCATCGGTATGGGCGGAATCTATTCCGGCGAGGATGCTGTAGAGATGATGCTGGCGGGCGCTTCAGCCGTCCAGG
>USLQ01000298.1 GCA_900555545.1 uncultured Oscillospiraceae bacterium
CGCGGCCTCCCTCGTTGCCCGTAGGCTCGGCGCCGGGGAGCGCGAACAGGCGGGGGCCGTCACGCGCTGTGCCATGATGCTCTTTTACGGCTCTGCAGTGGTGATCACAATCCTGGGATTACTGTTGATGGATCCTGTGCTACATCTGCTGGGGGTGACGGCGGAGATCTATGATTATTCCCGCGATTATCTCACGATCATCCTGCTGGGCAATGTGTTTTCCACGGGATTCTCCTCCATCATCCGGGCGGAGGGAAAAATGCTCTATGGCCTGCTGATCTGGGTGATCCCGATCGCAATCAATATCATTTTGGACGCGGTGTTTGTCCTGGTGCTGGGGTGGGGGGTACGGGGCTCCGCACTGGCGACCGTCGCCTGTCAGTTTGCCAGCTTTACCATGTGCGTGATCTTTTTCCTGCGCTTAACTACGCAGCAGTTCCGGGGAACACGTTTCCGTTGGCGCACAGCCGGTGCAATCTTGGCGGTAGGGATACCTTCCCTGATCCAGATGGGAAGCCTGTCGGTGATCTCCGCACTGGTCAATCACTTCCTGGGGGATGTGGCCGGCACATCCGGCATTACCGCCTTTGCCTATATCAGTAAGATCGTCACGTTTGCAGTTGTCCCGATCACCGCCGTTTCGCAGGCACTCGCCCCCATTGTGGGCTACAATTATGGCGCGGGGGAGAGGGAGCGCGTGCGTCAGACCGTCCGTTACTGCGTCCAGGTATGCTTGATCTATGCGCTCGCAGCGGTTGTGCTGTTGGAGGCGATCCCGGAGCTGTTGATCCGCCTCTTTACCACCGACGCACAGATGATCGCACTCTCCGCCTCCGGACTGCGCATCATCGCCATCTCGTTATTCTTCATGGTGCTGCCCATGCTGATGGGGGCATACTTCCAAGCAGTCGGCAATAAGGGATGGGCGTTGTTCCTCTATGCGGCAAATCTGATCTTTCTGTTCCCGCTGGCTGCTATTTTTTCCGCGTTGAACGGGATGAATGGCGTGTGGATTTCCTATGTGCTTGCAAATGGATGCGGCACAGCCGTTGCTGTATCCAAAATAATATGGTGGCCCCGGAGTTGTGGTAGATCATCCCATTGAATGCGCAGTCGGCAGATCTTGCATCTTTACCGGCGATATGTTATGATAACAATAAAATCAGGATAGGGATGTGGTTCGTTTATGGCGAAAAAGATTGTGGGGCTGCTTTTAATCACACTGCTCGGCGTAGGGCTCCTGGCAGGGTGCAATTCAGATACCAATACGTCAACCGGCGCGGAATCCGGCGGTACTGGTACGTCAAAAAACACGGAGACAATTGAGGGAAGTTGGGCGTTAGAGGATGAATCATCTATCCTGAATGGTATGGTGCTCACGGTTTTGAAAGAAGAGGACCATTTTACCGGAGTGATCGTTAAACTGCCGGAGACGGCGACCCAGTATGGCCTGGAGGTTGGGGACCGCAAGTGGGAGAATATCACAGAGGTCGGCAGCTTGGGGGATCGTGAATATATTGAATATGAGCTGGATGACGTGACGGTTGATGAAAAGCAAAGAGTCGATACGACGGAAATGACATTTACCTTTCATGTCAAAGACGAGGATGAACTGATTCTCACCGCCTCTAATGATCGCAGTATTATGCAAAAGTATACCCGGGTTCGCACAGTAGACCCGGAGGTGATTTATCCGAGCAAGATCAATCAGCGGGATGCTGACGAGGTCTATTCAGAGATCAATGATAAGATCGATGAAGTAGAGGAGCACAAGGATGCAATTGGCGGCGTAATTGACCATATTGTGGATGTCGTCACCTCTTGGTGAATGTAAAATGAAAATAAAGGGCGGGCAGAACCAAGCCGGTTCCTGCCCGCCCTTTGCATATTACGGCAGCCTTATGCCCTTATTTTTCAGAGAAGGCGGTAGCGATTCGACTGAGGCGGAAATCCACAGCCGGCCGTTTTTGGTTAAAGCGATAAACACTCATCGCCATACCAATGGCCAGGTACACGCACACATTTGAGGAACCTCCGGCGGAAAAGAAGGGGAGCGTAATTCCAATCACCGGCAGCACGCGCAGGCACATCCCGATGTTCAAAACGGCCTGAGAGGCAATCATCGCGGCGGTCCCCATGCAGATCAGATATCCGGTCATATCCTTAGCGCGTTTGCCATTGAGGATAATTTTCAAGATGATCAGCGCCAGCACCAGCACAACAGCAGCTGCACCGATAAAGCCCAGTTCCTCTCCAGCCACGGTAAAGATCATATCGTTCTGGCTCTCCGGCACCAGGTCATTTTGCGTATAATTCCCCGCCATATATCCTTTTCCGGTCAATTCTCCGGAGCCAATGGCTACAATGCCGTGATTTTGCTGATAGGCCTCGTTGAGCGCATACTCCTCCGGGTGGATCAGCGCCAGGATCCTGGCCTTCTGGTGATCGTCAATAATAAATCCGGTATACCAGAGGATGGGAATACCAACCAGCAGGCAGGCGAA
>USLQ01000299.1 GCA_900555545.1 uncultured Oscillospiraceae bacterium
CGGATGGCAGCCGCTATTATAATCCGACGGGCAACTGCGGCATGGCAAAGGGCGGCAGCGGGGACGTTCTGGCTGGGATGCTTGTCTCACTCCTGGCGCAGGGAATGGATCCAGCGTATGCCGCGGTGGCCGCCGTATTTATCCATGGCCTATGTGGGGATCGCTGTGCGGCAGAGCACTCGATTCGCGGTATGTTGCCCGGCGATATGGTTGATGAACTGGCAGACGTGATGCGGGCGTTTGAATAAAACTCAGGGGGGATGGGATGAAAAAGCTTTTATCCATACTGTGCGGGATGTGTCTCATCCTTTTCTGTGCCTGCGGGCAGTCCAAAATCAGTGATTCCCCGCCAGGCCTGCCGGAGAAATTTAGCGGAGATGCCGCGGTGAGTATCGGCGATTATACCATGCTGTCCCATATACAATACGCTCCGGAGTATCTGGAAGTTACCTTCCAGTCCCCGGAGGCGCTGAGTAAGATGAAGATGACTTATACAGGCGATGTGTGTTCGATTGCCTATGATAATCTGAGTTTAAATCTTGACGTGAGCGACTTACCCCAGGCGGCATTTGGCCGGGTAATTGTACAGACCATGCGCCAGTGCATTTCAGGTGCGGATATGACGGTGAACCGTACGGAGAGCGGATGGATTTATACTGGTTCCAGTGCGATTGGGGATTTTGAGGCGCTTCAGGATCCATCGACCGGTGCGCTTACGCGTATCAGCTGTCCGGAAATCCAAGCTACAATTGAATTCTCCAATATTCAAACACAGCCTTGACAAATAACAGCAGCTCTGTCTCACCGGAGCTGCTGTTATTGTTCCATATCGTTTTGTACAGGCTCTGTCTGCTTTTTTGTCTCATCACGCCGAATTTTTTTGCTGGCAAAATAAGAGGATCCCAGCGAGAGAATCAAAAGCCCGGCAAATGGTATTAGAAAACGAAGGGAAAAAACGTTCTCAACCTGCGTCCCCATGATTGTCGCCAAGGTTAGGACGGGCAATTTCCCGAGCAAAGAGCCAATAAAGTAGGGCATGGGCCGTACATTGGAAGCCCCGCAGAACAGGCTGACCACATCCCCGGGCAGAAAGCCGACAATGCGCAGAATGTACATGGATAACACGCTGTTTTTCTTGGTCCAGCCGTCCACCTGACGGAGCTTCGGGTGCCTGGCGATCAGCCGTTCCACTGTCACGCTACATGAATACCGGCCGATGAAATATGGGATGGCTGCATTGAGAAGTGCTCCTAAAATATTCACCGCAAGCGCCAGTGGGATAGGAAACAGAAGTCCGGCGGCGATGTAGATCGCCAAAATGGGGAAAACCATCGCCAGCGATTTAACTGCATAGGCCGTCAAAATCACCAATATGGCAATGATGATGTTAGAAGGAGCGATATCCACCAGATCCTGTGTGGTGAACTCCGGCAGGAAGTAGATCCCCACACCGAGCGCCACGAACATCAGGCAGAGCGGGAGCGCACGTTTGAATGTCTCCAGCAGTTTCTTTTTTCGGGCATTTTCGAAACGCACAAGAACTCCCTCCCTGTGAAAGTTTACCAATATTTTAATGCATTATCCGATAAAAAGTCAACTGTGCTTTCGACGGATTTTAGGCGAAATGCGCTTTTTTTGTGTAAAAATGATCGGCTGACCGCTCTTTCGTTGAAAAAAGAGGTCATTTATGGTAATCTATAACAGAATTTGATAGCATGAGGAGAGGTTCCAGTGGACATAAACGGTATCATAAAAGCAGTCGATGACGCAGTGTGGGGCTGGCCGTTGATGATTTTGATTCTGATGACAGGTCTGTACCTGACCATTCGCCTGGGCGTACTACAGGTGCGCCGCCTGCCCAAGGCGCTCCGCTTTATGGTGCAGAACGAGGAGGGCGGTATCGGTGAGGTCACCAGCTTTGGTGCGCTGTGCACGGCGCTCTCCGCCACGATTGGTACGGGCAACATCGTCGGGGTGGCCACGGCAATTTGTGCGGGAGGCCCCGGCGCACTGTTTTGGATGATTGTGGCGGCATTTTTGGGGATGTCGGTCAAGTACTCGGAGGGGTTGCTCGCTGTTAAATACCGTGTAGTGGATGAGTCCGGTCATGCGTTGGGTGGCCCATTTTATTACATTGAACGCGGTATGGGTAAAAAATGGAAATGGCTCGGTAAGTTGTTTGCTGTGTTTGGTGTATGCGTCGGCCTTTTTGGCATCGGTACGTTCACGCAGATTAATGGGATTACCTCGGCGGTCAAGGATTTTTTTGATCCGCAGATGCAGGCGGCCGTGACCCTATTCGGAAGGGAGTATTCCTGGTCTGTTGTAATCGCCGGACTGCTGGTGACACTGTGTGCCGGCCTTGTGATTATCGGCGGTATCAAGCGGATTGCCAAGGTGTCCGAGTTTGTCGTTCCGTTCATGGCGGGGCTTTACATCCTGTTCTGTCTGGTGTTGCTGGGCGCGAATGTGACGCGCATTCCC
>USLQ01000300.1 GCA_900555545.1 uncultured Oscillospiraceae bacterium
TCGCCGATAAAGGCGATCTTTGCAGACGGGGTCAACGGGAGAATGTCCGCCTCATTTTTCAGCAGTACCATACTGCTCTCCGCCAGTTCACGGGCTACGCTATGATCCGCATCCCGGTCGTAAACGGCATCTTTGACGACCTGCTCCTGATGGCGAAGAGCGATGTTGAGAATGCGGGCCACGGCGCGATCGATCACCGCCTCGTCCAGTTCTCCGCTCGATACGGCGGCCAAGATCTTTTTGGTGTTGTGATCCATGCTGGTGGGCATTTCCAGGTCGTTTCCCGCCTTCAGTCCCGCAACACGGTCATTGCTCGCGCCCCAGTCCGTTACGACAAAGCCGTCATACCCCCACTCTTCCCGGAGGACATGATTGAGAAGCCACTCATTTTCCGTCGCGTAGGTGCCGTTGATCTTATTATAGGAGGCCATAATGGTCCACGGATTGGCCTTTTTGACCACGATTTCAAACGCGTAGAGATAGATCTCCCGCAGCGTGCGTTCATCAACCACGGAGGAAATGAGCATCCGCTTATACTCCTGATTGTTGGCCGCAAAGTGCTTCACGCTGGTGCCGACGCCCTTACGCTGAACCCCGTTCACATATTCGGCTGCTAGTTCCCCCGCGAGAAACGGATCCTCGGACAGGTACTCGAAGTTGCGGCCGCACAGCGGGGAGCGCTTCATATTGATCCCCGGCCCGAGCAGGACGGCGACATTCTCCGCCGCACACTCATTCCCCAGGGTTTCACCCAGTTTTTCGAACGCCTTTCGATCAAATGAGCAGGCCATGAGGGATGCGCTGGGAAAGCAGACGGACACAATGCTGTCGTAGATGCCCAAGTTATCCCCCTGCGCCTCCTGTTTTCGCAGGCCGTGCGGGCCGTCGCTCATCATCATTTTTTCAAGGCCGAGCCTTGGGGCATTTTTGACGTACCATGTCCCCTCACCGGTCAGCAGATCCGCCTTCTCCTCCAGCGTCATCTGCCCGACAATCTCCTGAATATTCATACGATTTTCCCCTTTGAATAACGATCAATACTTGCGGGAGAGCATGGTCTCCGCCTCTTCCCGCGTGAGCTTACCGGCATTGACGTCGGACATAATCTGTACGTCCTTATCTTTCAAATTGTAGGCAAACAGGAAGCCGATTGCGATCAGCTTGCCGATCATCGGCACCAGGAAATTCGCATTCCAAATCCCGTTGATGACAGACTCCGGTACCATACTGAGGACAACTTCTCCGTTCACCTGATAAGCCTCAGCTTCAAAATTCAGGAAAGTTAGAACCAGTCCGCTAATGCCGGTTGCGATGGCCGCGGTAAACTTGTTGGCAAAGGTCTGAATAGCGAATGTGATCCCCTCTTTGCGCTTGCCGGTCTTATAGGTGCCGTACTCAATGCCGTCCGCCGGCATCACGCCGTTGAGCATCAACGGAAGGATGGCAAATGCGAGAATGAGGGCGCACATGACCATGGTGAGCGTCTTATTCTCATAGCCGATCATCCAGGTGACAAGATTCATCGCCATTTCACCGATGACACAGAAGCGGTAGATATAGATCTTATTGAACTTTTTCAGGATAAATGGGGAGAGCAGATACAGCACGCCAATCAGCGGGATGGAGATCAGGGTGATTTTGGAGGTGTATTCGACGCCTCCCAGGCAGTAGATCGACATGTAGGAGAGCATGGAAACTGCGATGGAACCGGAGATGATGCGGTAGGCATAGAAGTACAGCAGATATTTGTTCCCCTTGAGATAGATCCACGTATCCCGCAGGGAGGCATTCTGCTCCTGATGGACATCCGTCGCATGATAGCGCTCTTTGCCAAAGATGCCGATCCACACCATGGTGGCAAAACCGATAACGGCAATTAGAATGCTGGTATTCAGGAAGCCGTGCGCGTCAAAATATGGGACAAATACGATCGTTGTCAGTGCTGTGGCAACCGCCCCGCCCATACCGGAGAAGGTCATGATCGTGCCGCGCTCTTTAACATTCTGCGTCATGGCGGTATTCAGTGCGTAGATTGGGGCATCGCAGATAGTATAGGCGCTGTCCCAGACCAGATAGGTCACCACGGCCAGCGTTACGCGCAGCCACATCGCCATATCCTTATTGAGAACGAACAGCAGAACCGTACTGATCGGAATCAGGAATGTGGAGACGCGGATCCAGGGTAAAAAGCGATTCCCGCTCTTAAATTTTACTTTATCCACGATCATGCCGAAGAGCATATCGTTGACGGCATCCCAAATCTTTCCGCCGAACATGATTGCGGTCACGATGCCGGGAGAAATAAAAATGTAATCTGTATAGTACAGCATCAGATACTGGGAAACGATGGTAAAAATGATTCCCTGACCAAAGAAATAGATACCGTAGGAGGCCTTTTCAATCGGCCGAACCTGGCTTTTAATTTTTGGCGCCTTAACTTTTGGCTCTTTAATTTTGCCGCTCATATTCAGCTTCCTTTCGTT
>USLQ01000301.1 GCA_900555545.1 uncultured Oscillospiraceae bacterium
CGTCAACAAGGGGTAAACGGGGATTTTAAAGCAAGAAGGCTGGCCAGCATCGCGCTGACCAGCCTTGATTTTTTATTGCTAATTGGAGCCGCGTGTTTTTTCTTTTTAAAAAGCACTCCCAATCTCCTTCCGTGCGCCAGCCGGAGAATAACGCCAAGCGTCCATGTGGTTCCCTTCAAAATAGTATTCCAGCGGCGCGGGCGGATAGTCGGCCGCAAAGGCGTCCACGATGATCAGTTTGATCTTCATCCGCTGGGGCAGGATGCTCTTGATGTACACGCTCGCGCTCTGGCCCGGCTCGATATCCGGGGTATATTCAGCCAGCCCCGCCAAATTCGGCGTCAGCTCCACAAACACGCCATAGGGCTCTACACTGCGGACGATCCCGGGCACGGTCTCCCCGGCGTTGAAACGGGCGGCATTCTCCTCCCAGGTGCCGAGCAGCTCCTTGTGGGTGAGCGTGATGCGCCCCGTTTCGTCGATGCTGCGGACGATGGCACGGATATCCTCGCCCGGGAAAAAACGTTCCGACGGGTGCGGGATGCGCGAGACGGAGATCGCATCCACCGGTATCAGCGCTGTGATGCCGGCCCCGACATCCACAAACGCGCCAAACCCCTCCAAATGGGTGACCCGGGCGTCGATGACATCTCCGGGAACAAGGCGGCTGATATATTCCCTGCGGCACAGTTCCTGTGCCCTGCGGCGGCTGAGCACAGCGTATTTTTCGCCAAAGGAATCTGTCCGGATCGCCTGGACAACAAAGGCCACCGGCTTATTGACCCGGGAGATCAGCGCGATATCCCGCACTGTCCCGTCCGCAATGCCGATCGCCCCCTCCTCCCGCGGGATGATCCCCCGCATACAGCCGAGATCTACGTGCAGGTCATGGTTTTTGTCGCACAAAATGGCGCGTGCCTCGAGTATTGCGCCGGCGTCCATCGCCTCCGTGAGCGCACTCTCATTTGTGAGGGCCATGGCGTTTCGCGCCGTGTGGCCCAAGTACCCCTCTGGACAATATCGATTCATCATTTTCCACCCATCCCTGACCGCCCCCCGCGGGGCGGATTTTTCATTTTCCGGTTATATATATGCGTTTTCCGGCCGGATTGATGACAACTATCCGTTAAATATGGTATAATAATCCAATAGGAAGCTTTATGGCGGCCGGAACTGTTAGCTGGGCCGGTCAAAATTGACGCTGAAGGAGGATTCCGCCGTGGACGTACAGGTTGGCGATGTGCTCGTAATGAAAAAAAAACACCCCTGCGGGGCCGACACCTTTGACTGCCTGCGCTCCGGGATGGATTTCCGGCTGCGCTGCACCGGCTGCGGCCGCGAATTTCTGATCCCGCGTGTCAAGGCGGAAAAAAACATCCGTAAAATCCTGCGTGACGGCATCCCGGTACCGAAGAACCCCGAAAAGCCGGGTTGACCAGCGCTATGGGCAATGTGGATAATATATAAACAATTTTATTGTGATATGGAGGAGAACGCATGCCGAGCGAATCCATGCTTGAAAAGCTGAAAACGATAGAGGATAAATTTGAGGAGATCGGGCATAAGCTCTGCGATCCCGATACCGTAAGCCATATTGACACATATACTGCGCTGCTGCGCGAGCACAAAAAGCTCGAGCCCGTAGTGGAGAAGTTCCGCGCCTACTCCGCGGCGCTCAAAAATGCGCAGGAGGCCAAGGAAATCTCCGAGGACGGCAGCCAGGATAAGGAGCTGCGCGAGCTGGCGCGCGCCGAGTACGAGGAGGCCGCCGCCCAGGCGGAGCAGTGCGAGGAGGAGCTGAAGGTGCTCCTGCTGCCCGCCGACCCGAACGACGATAAAAACGTCATCATCGAGATCCGCGGCGGCGCAGGCGGCGAGGAGGCGGCCCTTTTTGCGGGTGTGCTGTACCGGATGTACTCCATGTACGCCGAGAAACGGGGCTTCAAGTCCGAACTGCTCTCCGCCAACGAGACGCAGCTGGGCGGATATAAGGAGATCAGCTTCATGATCGAAGGGGAGGGTGCGTACTCCCGCTTCAAATTTGAGAGCGGCGTGCACCGGGTACAGCGCGTGCCGGAGACGGAGTCCCAGGGGCGCATCCACACCTCCACGGTGACGGTCGCCGTCCTGCCGGAGGCGCAGGAGGTGGACATCCAAATTGATCCGGCCGACCTGCAAATCGACACCTACCGCTCCAGCGGCGCGGGCGGCCAGCACGTCAACAAGACGGAGAGCGCCATCCGCATCACGCATATCCCAACCGGCACAGTGGTGGAGTGCCAGGATGAGCGCAGCCAGCACAAGAACAAGGAAAAGGCCATGAAAATCCTGCGCTCCCATATCTACGAGATGGAGATGGAGCGCCAGAACTCCGAGATTGCGGGCGAGCGGCGCGCACAGGTGGGTACCGGAGACCGCAGCGAGCGGATCCGCACCTACAACTACCCGCAGACACGCGTGACCGACCATCGGATCGGCC
>USLQ01000302.1 GCA_900555545.1 uncultured Oscillospiraceae bacterium
ATGATATTTCATGATTTTGTCAAGCTCATAGTCGCACAAAGCGTCCCCGCTGACCACAAGGAACGGCTCATCAAAATCACGCGCCGCGTTTTTCACGCTGCCCGCCGTGCCGAGCGCTTCCTCCTCCACGACAAAATCCAACCGGATCCCGCGGTAGACATTCCCCGGGAAGTGCGTGCGGATTTCATCCGGCAGGTATTTCAAAGTGATAGCCGCCTCCGTCACACCGGAGCGCGCGAGCAAATCCAGGATATACTCCAGCACCGGCCGGCCGCATAGCGGCATCATCGGTTTTGGCATATCACAGGTGAGCGGCCGCAGGCGCGTCCCCTCGCCGCCCGCCATAATGACTGCTTTCATCAACAGATCCCCCCAAATTGATTTACCGCAATATTATTGACCAGACGACGTTTTTTTAACCGTATCCCCTTGTGAAAAGTATGGAATCATGATAAAATTTTTTGAAAATGAATCGGAGGGATATCATGGCTTTAACGATACGCGATCAGGAGCCTGCTCCGGCAATCCTGGCCCCGGAGGGTGGGGAACGATTCTGCGCTGTAACGGACGGGAACGGGAACTGAGCGGCGGCGCGGCGGAGACGACCAACAACCGGATGGAGCTAACCGCCGTGATCCAGGGCCTGCGCGCATTAAAACGGCCGTGCCATGTGGAGATCTACACGGACTCTAAGTACGTGGTGGATGGAATTACCAAGGGATGGGCCGTGAGCTGGCGTGCCAACGGTTGGCGCAAAAAAGACAAAAAGCCCGCCCTCAATCCCGAGCTCTGGGGGGAGCTGCTGGAGCTGCTGGAGCTGCATGAGGTTCGCTTTATCTGGATTAAGGGCCATGCGGGTCATCCGGAGAATGAGCGTTGCGATGAGATGGCGGTGCGCGAATCACAAAAATACCGCTGAGTCCACGAATCCCTGTCGGAAAACACGAAAATAGAATCTTTATTCATTAAATTTTTATAAACAAACGCTTTTTTCTATTGAAGAATTATGAATAAGAATTATAATAGACATATCCGCAACTGAATGTATGCGTAGTGGACAGGGTTTGCTTTTCCTGTCAAAATTACAACAATTCTAGAGAGGGGAACTGTATGAAAAGTATTCTTTTAAAACTGACCGCACTGGCCATCACAGCGTCCATGTTGTTTGCATTTGCCGCCTGTGGCAACGATAGTACGGATACGCCAAACACGACAAATACAGCCGAGGCAGCATCTGTTCAGACGACGGAACCGCCTGCGACTGAAATCCCAACCGAGACCGAAACAGCGGCGGAATCCACGGAGGCGTCCACCGCTCCGGCAGAGGTTTCCCCGGTAGATGACGACGCCGCAGCACTTCAGCTGTACAATGATGCAGCAAATGATATAAAGCTTTCTAAACCATCTTTACATAAAAAACGCGACATTATTTTTAAGGGGCTACAAAAGGAAATTCGTTGGTTGGCCGACATGGTGAACCCCTTTATTCCAGAGGGGGAAAATGAGACTTATCCAGCTGGCACCGACTACACGAGCATTTTCCCGGCCATTGGTGAATCCTGGTCCAGCAAATTGTCACTCAATGATCTGAACGATATCTCTTGTACGGATAACGGGGATACCTATACAATTGTTCTCAAGCTGAAGGACGAGACAATCCCTACAAACACTACCGATTATAGCCAGACAATCATTGGGCGTGCCATGGCAGTAAATCATACAGATGAAATTCGGGCGGGCTTTGGCGACGCTGGAACATTATCGGTATGTGATCAAGATTATTACAACTGTTCTATCTCCGCTGTAATCAACAAGGCTACCGGCAAAATGGTAAGTTGTTATCATGAACTAAATTTGAAGATGTATCTGGGTGGAAATTATGGACTGATCACGCTCAATCCTGATCTCGTTCAGCCACTCCTCCAAATCACTGAAAACTATACAGAAATCACCTATTGACAAATATGATCATGTCCAAAAACGGATCTAACTCCACTTTAGATCCGTTTTTTGTGTTTCTCCTTCCAGGTGGCCTTCTTTTTCTTCCCCTTTTTGAGTGCTACACTATATGTATGAGGGAGATTGGAGTGGGAATCGATGTGGCGAAAAATAACCGTTCGAATTGCAATGCTTATCGTCTGTGTGGTACTGGTGCTGGCCCTGATCCCTTTGGGGATTCTGGAATACCACCAAACCGGTATGCTCCCCTATGAGATATTGGCCACAGGCATTCCACTGGTAATGGTTGACTTGGTGGTTGCCTTTATCAAATTTAAAAACCGGCCGAACGAGAACAGAATCATCGAGGATTTCAAGATGTATAGCGCTGATTTCGGAGATTCACGTGGAGAAATTCGTGCCAAAAACCTGTTTTACACCGGTTTTGAGGAGTGGTACTGCGGTGAGATCACCGCCGCCTGCTACGATATGGAGCGAGCGATTTCCGCCACCACAAACCGACGGGCCCAAGCCAAAA
>USLQ01000303.1 GCA_900555545.1 uncultured Oscillospiraceae bacterium
GCAGCTGTTTTTTAAGCCCGGACGGGCGGATCGTTTTTGTCCTTTCGCGCATGGCATTTTCCCCTTTTGAACGGCAGAAGTGCCGGTATATTCTACTCTATTTTGTCACCGGGGCGGCCGTTCATTCAGGATTCCGCTTTTTTGCTTGATGGCGGAGGCGCGTTGGAGTATAATGAAACCATCAGAATTTATTTAGATTCGGGGGAAGAGAATTTGAACTTTCGCTATATTGAGCAGTCCGGTGTATATGAGGGATTTTGCCTGGTAAAGGCGGTGACGGTCCGAAAGACGTCCAAGGGCTCCACCTTTTTGGACTTAATCCTGGCCGACCGCAGCGGCGAGCTGGGTGCCAAGCTGTGGGACTACCGGGAGGAGATCCACGGGGTCATCACCGTGAACGACTTGATCAAGGTGCGCGGTCCGATCTCCCCCTTCAACGGGGAGGATCAGATGCGCGTGGACCGGATCCGGAAGGCGACAGCGGAGGACGGCCTGCGCCTGGAGGACTTTATCCCCTGTGCGCCCGAGAGCGGGGAACAGATGCTGGAACAGATCCGGCAGGTGGTCGCCGCTTTCCGCGATGAGGATTTGAAGAATCTGGTTGGGACGATTCTCCGGGAGCATGAGGAGCGCCTGCTCTTTTATCCGGCGGCGTTCAAGCTCCACCATGCGATCCGCGGCGGATTGCTGTACCACACGCTCTCCATCCTACGGATGGCGCAGATGATCTGTGCGCAGTACCCCTTTGTGGATGCCGACCTGTTGTACAGCGGTGTAATCCTGCACGATATCGGCAAGGTGTACGAGTTTGACGCGGACGGCACCGGCATTGCCGAAAAATATACGTTGGAGGGCAATCTCGTCGGCCACATTGCCCGCGGAGCGGGGATTGTGCACGATACGGCGGAGCGGCTGGGGACCGACCGCGAGACGGCGCTGCTGCTCGAGCACATGATCCTTTCGCATCACGGCACGCCGGAGTACGGCGCCGTGCAGTACCCGGCGTTCCTGGAGGCGGAGATCCTCTCCGAGCTCGACATGCTGGACGCCCGGATCTACGAGATCTCCCACACGGTCTCCGCGGTGCCCAAGGGCGAATTCACCCAGCGCCAGTGGGCGCTCGACAACCGCCGCCTGTACAATCACGGGCGGATGGACCGGCCACCGGAGGCCGCATTATCGGAGGAGTAAGGGCGGATGCCGCCTGAAACGGAATAAAAGGAGCGAGAAAAAATGAGAAATCATGAGGTCACAACGCCCGGCCCCCTGCTGGACGCGAACGGAAACATTGCCGAACCTGGCTGGTCCAAACAGCTGGTGCGCGCCTACGATCGGACCAAGATCAAGGCGGGCTATCTGCGCATTAAGGAGTGGGACTACTACCTGGTGATGAACGACCGGTTCGGCGCGGCGTTCACCATCTCGGACGACGGATATATCGGCCTGCAATCCGTCTCCCTGCTCGACTTTGAAAAAAAGTGGGAGCACACGGAGACGATCCTGAATATCCTGCCCATGGGCAAGTACCGCCTGCCCTATTCTTCCGAGAGTGGGGACACGGTGTACCACGACAAGCGGCTTCAGATGGAGTTTTCCCCCTCGGAGGGCAAGCGCCGCATCACGTGTACATTCCAAAATTTCTATGAGGGCAAACCCCTCACCTGCGATATCACGCTACATCAGCAGCCGATGGACACCATGGTGATCGCGACGCCGTTTAAAAAGAATAAGTGCTTCTATTATAACCAAAAGATCAACTGCATGCGTGCGGAGGGGACCGTAATCTTTGACGGTCGGGAGTACCGCTTTGACCCGGAGACGGACTTTGGCACCCTGGACTGGGGCCGCGGCGTGTGGACATATGACAACACATGGTACTGGGGCTCCGGCAATGTGGTGGTGGGCGGCAAGCCGTTCGGGTTTAACATCGGCTATGGCTTTGGCGACACCTCCGCCGCCACCGAAAATATGCTCTTTTACGACGGCAAGTGCCACAAGCTGGACGATGTGACGTTTAATATCCCGGAGAACAGCTACATGGAGCCGTGGACCTTTACCTCGAGCGACGGGCGGTTTGAGATGGGCTTTGTCCCGGTGCTTGACCGCGCGGCAAAAATTTCTGCACTGATCGTGGAGACAGACCAGCACCAGGTGTTCGGCCGGATGAGCGGCCGCGCCACGCTGGACGATGGCACCGTGCTGGAGATTAAGGACGTGATGTGTTTTGCGGAAAAGGTGCATAACAAGTACTGAAGAGCCCGTGGATCGGGATTCCGCAGTTTAAGCCGATCTGCGAAGCGCTGTTACAAGCGGGGCCTTAAAAACTTCTTTACTGCGGCAATCCCAAACCACCAACCCGACAATTGAAACGCCCGGACATGCGTCCGGGCGTCAATTATTGTACGATGTTTTTATTGGGCAGCCTCGGCTGCACGTACGCGCTCCTTTGCCTCTGAATAGCGGGCTTT
>USLQ01000304.1 GCA_900555545.1 uncultured Oscillospiraceae bacterium
CTCGCCGCGGCTGCGGGAACTGGTAATGTGCCTGCCGCAGCACAAAAAAGAGCAAATACAGGAGATTCGCCTGCGGGAAAACAGCCCGCTGATTCTCATGGAACATGGCGTGCCGCTCTTTTTGGATGAGCACGGTCATATGACCTATATCTGCCGAAAGACTTGCCGGTGTGTTGCACCGGCGGAGCTTGCTGACACCTTTCAAAAAATCTGTGGCTATTCCGTCCACAGCCATATGGGGAGTATTATAAACGGGTATATCACCATACCGGGCGGGCATCGGGCCGGGATCTGTGGAACCGCCGTGTCGGATGGCGGGAAGATCGTAAATGTCCGGGATATTCATGCCATCAATATCCGGGTTGCCGGTGAGTACCGGGAGGCTGCGGAGCAGTTGGTCAAGCTGGTATTTGGCAACGGGCTCCACGGGGTGATGATCGCAGGTCCCCCTGCATCGGGCAAGACAACGATGCTGCGTGATTTGGCGCGCAGGCTCTCCTCCGGAGAGACGGGCGAGTACTACAAGATCGCCATTGTGGATGAGCGCGATGAGATCGCTGGAACCCGGGGTGGGCACGTGCTCAATGATGTGGGGGTCAATTGTGATGTGTTTAGCGCATATCCAAAGGCTATCGGGATCATGACGGCGCTTCGTGCTTTCTCACCCGATATGATTATCTGTGATGAAATCGGCGGCGAGTCGGATGCGCGTGCGATTGAGTCCGGCGTGAACTCCGGTGTGCAGTTTGCCGCAAGTGTGCATGCCTCTTCCAGGGAGGAAATGCTTGCCCGGCCGCAGTTTAAGCGTTTGATGGCGACCGGCGCCTTTGACTATGCGGTATTACTTGCCGATGGATGCCGCCCCTGTACCATCCGGGAAGTGGTTGATTTGAAAGGAGCGGGCAATGAAAACGCTTGGAATAATCCTGGTGATGGGCTGCTGCATGGCAGCGGGAAGATTTTACAGCCTGCGGCTTATGCGGCGGATCCGGGAGCTTGAGCGTACCATTCTGCTAATCCGCCAGATTGAGCTGCGGCTAGGGTTTTCGCAAGCTCCGGTAGCGGATATGATTCCAGCGATGGCCTCCGACCCGGAGCTCACTCCGCTGAGATACCTGGTGGGATGCGCGGAAAAACTTCGGGAAAACCTTCCCTTTCCACAGGCGTGGCGGGAGGCAGTCGGCCAGGAGGCGGGGCGCACAGCCTTGAACCGGGAGGATCTGGAGCTTTTACTCTCCTTTGGACGAGGATTGGGAACGACCGATCTGGCCGGACAGGAAAAGCTGTGTGATATGCACGCGCGGATGTTTGCACAACAGCTGGAGGCGGCGCGTGGACAGTATCAGAGCAGAGGAAAACTAGGGACGGTCCTCGGGGCCGCTGCCGGGGCGGTAGCTGTAATATTTTTTATTTAAAAGCGAGGGAACGGAATGGACGTGAATTTTATTTTTAAAATTGCAGCAATTGGTATCATTGTAGCAGTTTTAAATCAGCTGCTTACCAGATCCGGTCGTGAAGAGTACGCCATGATTACGACAATTGCAGGGTTGATCGTCGTGCTGATCATGCTGGTACCGCAGATCAGTGGATTGTTTGAGACGATCCGCAGCGCCTTTGATTTGTAAGATGAATATCCTGTCCGTCATGGGGATCGCGCTTGTCTCCGTTGTACTGATAACTGTGCTGAAGCAGTACAGGCCGGAGTTCGCTGTCCCGGTGGAGATCTGTGCGGCTGTTATCCTGATTTTTCTGATTCTCTCGCCCTTTACTGAAATTTTGAATTCTGTCAACCGTCTGATTCAGCTCTCAGGAATTGATCCAGCTTACTTTAAGCTGCTTGTTAAGGCGATTGGGATTGTCATTGTTGTCCAACTGGCGGCGGATACTTGCCGCGACAGTGGCAGTAGTGCACTGGCACACAAGGTGGAGTTGGCGGGCCGGGTGGCGGTTATTTTGACGGTACTGCCAATGGTTGCCACAGTGGCGGAATTTGCCATGGGATTGATAAAGGGTTGATGGAATGAAAAAAAGAGCTTGTAGATGGAGCGCGATTGTGCTGCTGTGTTGCTGCCTGTGTGCGCTCGCACCCATCGCGTTTGCGGCGGAGGATTCCGATTCTGCCGATGTATTGGAATCGGAGATGCAAGCGCAGCTGGAGTCCGTAGGAGCAGATGAGTTGTATGAACTTTTGCCGGACGACTCTAAACAGTTACTGGAGGAACTCGGCGTGACTATGCCCGATATCGGGCAGCTGAATCAGGTTACACCGCTGAATGTCTTCCAATCGCTCGGAGCGCTTCTCTCCGGTACGGCGGTGAATCCTCTGAGAGGCGGTATCCTGATTCTCGGCGTTCTGCTACTTGCAGCGGTGCTGGGGAGCCTGTTGGGGGATGAACCCGGCCGGCAGGGGATGCTCACCCTGTGTGTCGGTGCGTTTTTGGCAGCTACATTGGCTCCATATCTTTGGA
>USLQ01000305.1 GCA_900555545.1 uncultured Oscillospiraceae bacterium
TTCACCTTTATCCAGCCGCACGAGGAAAAGAGCTTTACCCAGTACTTTATGCCGTACCGGGAGGTCGGCAGGATCAGCAACGCAAATCGGGACTTCTGTTTTGGCACGGAAAACGGCGTATTCTGCCTGTATGCGGCACGGACGCACAGCGGGGTCCGGATATCCATTACATCAGCCGGGCAAACACATGAAAATACGGTGGATCTTGCTGCGGGCGAGGTCTATAAACTGGAAAATGTCGGGGACGATGCCGAAGTCTGTGTCACGTATGGCAGGCATCAGCTGCGATTTTCACCGGATATGGTAAAAAAATTTGACATCCCGGATCCCGCGACGGCCTGCCCGCCCCCGGCCGATTGTAAAACGACGGAGGAGCTGTACCTCTATGGCCTGCATATCGAGCAGTACCGCCATGCGACACGCCTGCCGGAGGATTACTACCTGGAGGGCCTGCGCCGTGATGCATCGGATTTGCGCCTGAATACGGCCTACGGTCTGTTGCTGCTGCGTCGTGGCCGGATGGAGGCCTGCAAGCCGTATTTCCGCCGCGCCATTGAAAAGGCGACCGTCAAAAACCCCAATCCGCCCACGACGGATCCGTTCTTCTATCTCGGTGTGGCAGAGCTCCTCACCGGGAACCAGGACCGGGCGTATGACTTGTTTTATAAATGCCTGTGGAGCAACGAGCACAAGGGTGCAGCCTGCTATTATCTCGCCGTTATCGAGTACCGGCGCGGCCGGTTTGAGGAGGCGCGGGATTTTACCGGGCAGAGTATTCGGTTGGGCAGCTATGATGTGCGCGCCCGAATCATTGACTGCCTGTCGCTCAAGCGGATGGGGCTGACGAATGCGCTGTGGGACCGTATTCAGGAGATCCGGGAAATGGATCCCTTTGATCTGGTTTCGCGTTTTGAGGCCGGTGTGGATCCCAGGTTCCTGTCCGGGACAAACGTGACGGAGATCACGCAGGCGGCCTCCGAGTATTTGCTGCTTGGGGAATATGACCGTGCAGAGGAGCTCCTGCGCGCATGGACGCAGGCCAATGGGCGTAATCCGCTTGTTCTCTTCTACACGGCGTATGCGCGGTATCACAGCCACAAGTCCTTCAGTGCGGAGATCGCTCGGGCTGTTGCAGCCCGTGAAGTTGTCATTTTCCCGAACAGCCTTTTTGATATTCTGGTGCTCGACTGCGTCAATGCCATTAGGGAGAACGTGCTGGCACACTACTACCTTGGCGATTTATATTACGATAAACGGCAGTATGAGTTGGCACGTGACCACTGGCTGGCGGCGGCGCGGCTTGATCCCAAGATGCCCACCGTGCACCGCAACCTGTCCCTGTACTATTACAACAAGGCGCACGACCCGGAGAAGGCAGTGGCCTATATGGAGCGTGCCTGGTCGCTGGATCAGACGGATGCCCGCGTGCTGCTGGAGCTGACGCAGCTCTATCAGCTCACCGGGAAGGACGACGCTTTTCTACTCAAGATGCTGGATCAGCATCTGCCGGTTGTCCGGGAGCGCGACGACCTGTATCTGGAGTACATCCGTCTGGTGTTGGCGGGAGGCGATTCCACCCGTGCGGAGGAGATGATCCTGGGGCGTAAGTTCCACCCGTGGGAGGGCGGAGAGGGTAAAGTTACCCGCCTTTACAAGCAAATTAAGTGTGCCCGTGCCGAAGCATTGGTCGCCTGCGGTAAAACGGCAGAGGCCATGCAGAAATATAACGATGCGCTCACTTTCCCGGAGAATCTGGGCGAGGGCAAGTTGATCCTTGATACCAGCAACGATGTTTACTATCGGATGGGTATGCTCGCCGAGCAGGTGGGGGATCCACAGGCGCGGGAATACTATCAGCTGGCCGCCAGCGGGGACGATACCGTAGCGGATGATATGTACTATAACGATAACCCCGTGGATTATGTGTTCTATCAGGCGCTGGCCCTGCGCAAGCTGGGTGAGGAGGGGCGCGTACAAAAGATCAGGGAGAGCTTTGAGCGCTACTGCCGCAATCACGAGGGCAAAAAAGCCGTGATCGATTACTTTGCGGTTTCCCTGCCGGATATGCTGATCTGGGAGCAGGATATCGACCAGCGCAACGAAGAGTTCTGCCGCTATATCCGTTCCCTGGCAGAACAGCTGTAAGAGGTGGACTATGGAGATTCGAAAAGACGGATTTTATATTGACGGCAAGCCGTTTCGACTCTTTTCCGGGGCGATGCACTACTTCCGTGTGCCGCGCGAATACTGGGGGGATCGGTTTGCCAAAATGCGTGCAGCAGGCTTCAACTGCGTGGAGACGGTGATGTGCTGGAATTTGCACGAGCCGAAGGAGGGCGCGTTCTGCTTTGAAGGGAATCTTGATATCGCGGCGTACTGCCGCATGGCAGCGGAGTACGGGCTGTACATCATCATCCGCCCCGGCCCCTACACTTGCGGGGAGTGGGATTTCGGCGGGTTCCC
>USLQ01000306.1 GCA_900555545.1 uncultured Oscillospiraceae bacterium
AATTCCGCGTTTCTTAGCCGCCTTCTGCAATGCCTCGGCCGCCATATAGGTATGTGCGATTCCGGTCGGACAAGCTGTCACAGCAAGAATTCGGTATCCCTGGGGCTTTTCTGGAATCGCCGCAGGGGCGGCGGCCTCTTCGGGATATTTGGCGGCCTCCTGACGGTCGATGATTTTTAGGAATTCCTCCGGCGTTGCAGCCTTGCGCAGTTCATCTGCAAATCCGGAATCCATCAGCATCACCATCAATCGCGAGAGGATTTCCAGGTGGACGTCGCCGTCCTCTGTGGCGGCAATCATAAACAGCAGGTCGGAAGGTTTCCCATCCGGGGCATCATAATCAACGCCTCCGGGTACGGTTGCCGCCGACAGAGCAGGTGCCTTTACGGCATTCGTTTTGGCGTGGGGGACGGCAATCCCTTCCCCAATGGCTGTGGTCCCCTGTGCCTCGCGGGCCAGGATGGCCTCTTTGTAGGCCTGTTCATCCACCAGGTTCCCCGCGCCGGCATGGAGCTTCACCAAGGCGTTGATTGCCTCCTCCTTGGTGGAGATGTCAAGGCCGAGCGCGATGGCCTCTGGTTTGAGTAAATCGATAATTCTCATGATGTGTGCCCTCCTTTATTGATAGTTTAATTTTATAATTGTTCAAAGGCATCCAATATGCCTTTTTTATCCGCCAATCCCTCACAGAACGCCGTCGCATTCCCGCAGGCAGAGCCCAGCCTGAGCGCATAGGCGTAATCCTTTTGGGCCATGTAGCCCGCAAGGAACCCTGCCACCATGGAGTCGCCGCAGCCCACGGAATTGACCGGCCTGCCGGGCAGAATCCCGTTTGTGGCAACAGTGCCGTCCTCCGCCAAAAGCAGCGCGCCGTCCTTACCCCTGGAAACCAGCACATTCCGTGCACCCATTTTCTGAAGCCGGCCGGCATATTCCAGGAGTTCGTCCTGATCTTTGATCCTTACGCCAAACAGATCCCCCAGCTCAAAATGATTCGGTTTGATGAGAAAGGGCCTGTATTTGAGCACGTTCAGCAACAGGTCGCCTGTGGCGTCTACCACAGCGGCAACACCCTTATCCGATGTGATGGCCAAAATCTGTTCGTAAATATCCGGCGGCAGTGCCTCCGGCACACTGCCGGCAAGTACGACAACATCACCGTCAGACAGCCTGCGCATCTTATCAAATAGATGTTCGACCTCCTGCCGCGTGACAGGTGGACCTCCGGCGTTGATATCGAGTTCCTGATTGGCCCGGATCTTGACATTGATCCGGGTGTTGCCCTGGCCCAGTGCAATAAAATCTGTGCGGATTCCGTCCGCCTCCAACATTTCCTGGAGCTTTTCACCCGTAAAACCAGCCTTGAAACCAAGTGCTACGCTCTCAATACCGAGCCTGGAGAGTACGACAGATACGTTGATTCCCTTCCCACCGTAGTGGAGTTCTTCGCCGCAGGTGCGGTTGATATCGTCCGTCCGAAGCTCTTTGACATGCATCACGTAGTCGAGAGCCGGATTGAAGGTTACGGTATAAATCATACAATCACCCTTTCTGTATCAATCGAGTGCTTTTATTACTGTCTGATCTTGATAGGCCTTTTCAGGCTGTTGATCCGTTACGATGCAAGCGGCGTCCAGCGGGGCAAACTGAATAGAAGAGGTTTTTCCAAACTTGGAGGAGTCCGCCAGGATATAGGAGACAAAAGACTTTTCCATTGCAGCTGCCTTAACAAAGGCTTCCTCTGAATCCGGCGTGGTGAAACCACTTGTAAGGGAGATGCCGTTTGTACCCAGAAATGCTTTCGTAAAATTGAAGGTGTGGATGCTGCGCGCAGCCATCAGCCCTACAATCGCCTCCGTCACCGTCTTGAGCTTGCCGCCGATCACATACACATTCAGCCCCTTTTTGAGCAAATTTTCCGCATGGCTGATTCCATTTGTCACAAATCCGGCCGTGCAGGTGTCCGGAATAAAGTCGATCATATACAGGGTGGTAGTTCCGGCGTCAATATATACAAAGTCATCCCCCTGAATTTGCGCGGCACAGTACGCAGCGATCTTTTTCTTTTGATCCGGATGTTCCGATTGCTTGGCACTCACATTTTCTTCCATTGAGATAAACTGCTGCTGGTTGAGCGTCGCCCCGCCGTGCACTTTATTTATAATGCCTTTTTTTGAAAGATTAAATCTCTCCGGATCGTTGATTCGGATGCCCCCAAAATTTTGGTCAGCTCCGAAACGCTGGCGGCGCCTTGCTCCTGTACGATCTGGAGAATTCTGTTTTTACGCTCCTGGTTGAGCATCTGTCATCCCTCCGCGCTCTGTTCCGATTGCACCATTATTGTATCAATTCGATCATAATCAGTCAATATGATTTGGTCAAATTCGGTCATTTGCATAATGAACTATGATAAAAATCGTCTTTTTAAATAAGAGAACGCAATGTT
>USLQ01000307.1 GCA_900555545.1 uncultured Oscillospiraceae bacterium
TGACAAACCACTGCTTGGAGACGCGCGGCTCAACAACTGTGTGGCAGCGATAGCAGGAGCCGACGTTGTGCTTCATGGGCTCCACTTTAATGAGGTAGCCACCCTCTTCCAGATCGTGTACGATCTGTTTGCGGCACTCGTAAATATCCATGCCGGCATACTTGCCACAGTCATCTGTCATATGGCCGTCATCGGTCATGACATTGATAACCGGCAGATTGTGGCGCAGGCCGACCTCGAAGTCGTTTGGATCGTGCGCCGGGGTGATCTTAACCACGCCGGTACCAAAGTCGCGCTCAACATATTCGTCCGCGATCAACGGAATCTCACGCCCAACAAGCGGCAGGATGAGCATCTTGCCCACCAGATCCTTATACCGCGGATCCTCCGGGTGAACGGCCACGGCTGTATCGCCGATCATCGTCTCGGGACGGGGGGTGGCCAACTCCACATAGCCGCTGCCATCCGCAAACGGATAGCGAATGTGCCAGAAGGAACCATCCTTTTCGGTGTACTCAACCTCCGCATCGGAGATAGAGGTGCGGCAGTGCGGGCACCAGTTGATGATGCGCTCACCGCGGTAGATAAGCCCCTTCTCGTACAGGCGGACGAACACCTCCCGCACAGCGCGGGAACAGCCCTCGTCCAGCGTAAAGCGCTCACGGTCCCAGTCGCAGGAGGAACCAAGCTTTTTCAGCTGGCTGACGATGCGCCCGCCGTACTGTTCCTTCCACGCCCAGGCGCGCTCCAGGAACTTGTCCCGGCCGATATCCTCCTTGGTCAGCCCCTCCTTTTTCATGGCCTCTACGATCTTGGCCTCCGTGGCAATGGAGGCGTGATCCGTGCCCGGCAGCCAAAGGGTATCATAGCCCTGCATCCGGCGGAAACGTACCAGGATATCCTGAAGCGTCTCGTCGAGCGCGTGGCCCATGTGCAGCTGCCCAGTGATGTTGGGGGGCGGGATGACGATTGTATATGGTTTTTTATCTGGATCAAGTTTGGCGTGGAAGTATTTCCCATCCAGCCAGGACTGATAAATTCGATCCTCGACCTCGGCGGGATCATACTGCTTGGCAAGCTCCTTGGCCATGGCGTGTTCCTCCTCAAAATTGTGGATTTGCATATTAACTAATTATCCCATCCACAGGCGCTTTTGTCAAGATGAACTGCATTTGGTTTTCCCTAATATAATGGAAAATGACGTCCGCGTTGTCCGATTGCCCGATTCCGGGTCGAATTCGGCTGCATTTCATGGTTAAAATGCAGGAATTTTAAAAATCAATTGCAAATCAGCAGCGGATATAGTATGATATTTAAGGTTTTTAAGCACTTTTTTGAATGCAGAGAGGGGATTTCAATCATGGCAACAGAATTCAAGAGCCTTTCCGCCCAAGAACTGGAGCAGAAAAAGGCGCAGCTGACACAAGAATACGAGGCATATTGCGCCAAAAATTTGAAATTGGATATGTCCCGCGGCAAACCCGGCAAAGACCAGCTGGACTTGAGCATGGATTTGCTCAATGTGCTAGATGAGCATGCCGACTGCACGGACGAAAACGGCATGGACTGCCGCAACTACGGCGTACCGGCCGGGATCCCCGAGTGCCGCAAGCTGTTTGCGGAGCTGTTTGAGGTAGAGCCCCAGAACATCATCGTGGGCGGAAATTCCAGTCTGAACCTGATGTTTGACTATGTCTCCCAGTGCATGACGCACGGTGTGGACGCACAGCATGAGCCGTGGATCCGCCAGGGGAAGGTCAAATTCCTCTGCCCGGTGCCGGGCTATGACCGCCACTTCGCGGTGCTCGAGTACTTTGGGATTGAGATGATCAACGTCCCGATGAACGATAACGGCCCCGACATGGATATGGTGGAGCAGTTGATCGCCGATCCGCTGGTGAAGGGTATCTACTGCGTGCCCAAGTACTCCAACCCTGGCGGGGTCACCTACTCTGACGAGGTGGTGCGCCGCTTGGCCGCCATGAAGCCCGCTGCGGCGGATTTCCGCATCCTGTGGGATAACGCCTACTGTGTACACGAGATCAGCGACACGCCGGATGAGCTGCTGAACCTCTATGATGAGTGCGTCAAGGCGGGCTGCCAGGATCGTCCGGTGATGTTCGCCTCCACCTCCAAGATCACATTCCCGGGTGCGGGGGTGTCCGCAATTGCGGCGTCGGAGAACAATGTGCAGGCAATCCTCCACCGCATGAGCTTCCAAACGATCGGCCATGACAAGCTCAACGAGCTGCGCCATGTGCGTTACTTTAAGAATCTGGACGGCATCAAAGCCCACATGCAAAAACACGCCGCCCTTATCCGCCCGAAGTTCGCAGCTGTCAACCAGATCCTGACAGATGAGCTCAGCGGCCTTGGCATCGCCGACTGGAAGCTGCCCAACGGCGGTTACTTTATCAGCTTTAATGTGATGCCTGGGTGCGC
>USLQ01000308.1 GCA_900555545.1 uncultured Oscillospiraceae bacterium
ACCCGCGATCGGGGATTTGCCGGCGTCATGGTCTGGTGCGGCAGAGATGACCGTCCAAGGGCGAGCGGGTATAGCTTGTTTGAAGCGATGGCATGTGCATTAAAGGCGCCGGATTCCAAATGTTAGGCGCACTGTAAAACAAAAATGTGATAGTGGCTGACACCAAAAATCTGGTATAATAAGACGAACCGCCCCTCAAAGGAAGTCCAAACAGCTTCTTTTGAGGGGCAGTTTTTATGCATGATTGAAGACGGGCTGTTTTGCAATAGCGGATTGTTTTGATTATTTGATATGTTTGTTGGAAGATTGCAGATATTAAATTTATATCAAAGGCGTGATGACTTGTGATGTAGATCTCTGTTTATAGATGTAGAAAATCCAAAAATGATATTGAATTTAAAATAAAACAATGATATCATATAAAAAACACTCGAATTGTATATTTTTTATATATATTAAAACGGTTATAGATCCGCCTAATAAATTGAACGACTATATATTGTGGGATGGTTTATTAAGAAGAGAGGGATTTTTTGGAATATATCGCACATATCCGAAGTTTGGATACAGACGGGCCACAAATCCAAACAGCTGTTGAACACTGTCAAAATACTGCAACATATGCGCAAAAATGTTTGGAGTCATCCGGACTTCCCCACGCGGGATATCTGGCGGGACTGTTGCATGATGCGGGGAAATATAAACGAGAGTTCCAGTCCTATCTCTTAGAAGGAAGCGGAACACGTGGGAGTGTGAATCACACCTTTGCGGGATGCCGTATGATTCTGGAGCATTTCCACGGGAAATCTACAGAAAATGATCCATTTCAGGATGTTACAGCGGAATTGCTGGCCTATGCTGCCGGCGCCCATCACGGGCTTTTCGACTGCGTGGATGAACAGCGCCACTCCGGATTCGATCACCGTCTGCGAAAGGAAAAAATCCATTATCAGGAGAGCTGTGATAACTTTTTAGCGCAGTGTGCCGGGTGGGAAGAAATTGAGAACCTATTTGAAGCGGCCCACCTGGAGCTCTCCTCTTTCTATCAAAAGATCGTGCGGCTTTCGAGCAGGGAACAGGGGGCAGATGGCGCGGAGCTGGAATTTTACCTTGGCCTGATCGCGCGTCTGCTCCTCTCTGCAGTCATTGAGGGGGATCGCCGGGACACTGCCACATTTATGAATGGTACGGATCCACCGCCGGAACCAGAGGATTGGAAACTGTTTTGGGAAAAGTATCTGCACCACGTAGAGGATCAGCTGGCCGGATTTCCACGGGATACCGCTCTCCAGCAACTGAGAGGGGAGATCTCTAACCGATGCCGCAGTTTTGCCGCGGTGTCTATCGTTTAAATGTACCCACCGGAGGTGGCAAGACGCTCAGTTCTCTCCGCTATGCATTGGCCCATGCCGCAGCTTGGGGAAAAAAGAGGATCATTTTTGTGACGCCGCTGCTGGCGATTCTCGAGCAGAATGCGCAGGTGATTCGGAGTTTTATCGGGGATGACAGCATTATTTTGGAGCATCACTCGAACGTCATTCACACGGATGAGGGATCGGACGATCAACTGGATCTACGTGAACTGGCCGTGGAGAGCTGGCATTCTCCGGTCATCATCACAACGATGGTCCAGCTGCTTAACACGTTTTTTCTGGGGAAGACAACCTCCGTGCGCCGTTTTCAGAGCCTTTGCGACGCCGTTGTCGTGATCGATGAGGTGCAGACTGTTCCAAACCATATGCTCACCCTGTTCAATTTGACTGTCAATTTTCTTTCGGCGTTTTGCAATACCACATTCCTACTGTGCTCGGCTACACAGCCCTGTTTTGAACAGGCAGCTCATCCATTGCTGCATGAGCCGGAGGATGTGATTCGCTTTGACAAGCAGCAGATGGAAACATTCCGCCGTACGCAGATCATAGATGCGGGGAGGAAACGGCTGGACGAATGTCCGGATTTTATCCGCTCGATTCTGCTGGGGATGGACAGCCTGTTGGTGGTCTGTAATAAGAAGAGCGAAGCGGAGTTTTTGTACCGAACAATGGCGGATGAGGTTGAACATTGTTTCCACCTCTCAGCATCGATGTGTATGGCGCACCGGCGGACAGTGCTAAAGCAGATGGAGCAAGCGCTGGCTTTGCACACGGGTAAGGTGCTCTGTATCGCCACACAGGTGATAGAGGCGGGCGTCGATATCTCGTTCTGCTGTGTGATCCGGCTGGCCGCCGGACGGTGTAACCGTAACGGCGAGAGCTCAACGCCCGTACCTGTCTATGTGGTGCAGTGTACCGACGAAAATCTGGGCAAATTGCAGGAGATCCAACGGGCTAAAACGGTTACTGTTGCGCTTTTGGAAAAATTCCACCGTGATCCGGAATCCTTCGGCAATGATCTTGTTTCTGATGAGGCAATCCGGTGGTACTATCTCCGGCTATAC
>USLQ01000309.1 GCA_900555545.1 uncultured Oscillospiraceae bacterium
CCGGATCAGATCGAGGCTGGCACTTATATGGTAGCCGCCGCTGCAACGCATGGTGATGTGTTGATTAAAAATGTCATTCCCAAGCACTTGGAGTCAATCTCCGCCAAACTGATCGAATGTGGTGCGAGTGTGGAGGAGTTCGATGACGCCGTCCGGGTTCGAATGACAGAGCGTGCCCGGTGCTGTAATGTAAAGACGATGCCGCACCCGGGTTTTCCAACGGATATGCAGCCTCAGATGGCGGCCTTGCTGACCACGGCGGATGGTACCAGCATCATTTCGGAGAGCGTGTGGGACAACCGCTTCAGGTATGTGGATCAACTCTCCCGCATGGGGGCGGATATCCAGGTCAACGGCAAAATTGCCGTAGTCGAGGGCGTAGAGGCGCTAAAAGGCGCGCCGGTCCGGGCAACCGACCTGCGCGCGGGCGCTGCAATGTTGATTGCCGGTATGATGGCGCAGGGGCGTACCGAGATCGAGGATATTGTTCACATCGACCGAGGGTACGAGCTCGTCGTCGAGAAGCTGACTGCCCTTGGCGCCAGAATCAGACGCGTAGAGTTTACCGAACAGGATGTGCGGGACCGCGCAGTTGTCACAGGGGCTTGAACCAAATTATTCCTGGGATCGGATGTCGGAGTTTGTGCTGGGAGCAGCGCCAAGTCCGATATCCGATACTTTTTTGTCCTTTTGATTCGGAGGGGATTTTGTTGTCGAGATTTTGTCCGCTGTTTTCCTCAAGCTCGGGGAACAGTATTTACATAGGTGGATCAGATGGCGGCATCCTGGTGGATGCAGGGGTGAGTGCACGCCAACTGACCGAATCCTTGGGCCGGCTGGAAATCCCACTTGATTCTATCCGGGCCATCCTGATTACACATGAGCACAGCGATCACGTCAAAGGGCTGCGCGTTTTTGCCAAGAGGCTGGGGATGCCTGTCTACACTTCGCCGGGAACGGCGGAGCAACTGCGAAAGAACGGTATGGCGGATGGCTCTTTCCCCTTGTCTGAGGTCGCGTGCCATCCGTTTGAAGCCGCCGGAATGCGGATTACACCGTTTCACATCTCTCACGATTGTGCAGAGGGGTACGGGTATGTGCTGGATCTCCCAGATTCCAGGCGGGCGGCTGTGGTGACAGATTTGGGGCAGGTGACGCCGGAGGTACTGCGGGCGGTGTCAGGATGTGATTTGGTACTGTTGGAGTCCAACCATGATTTTGGGATGCTGCGCAATGGGCCATATCCGTTCTACTTGAAGCAGCGCATCCTCTCTAAATTTGGTCACCTGTCGAACCAGGCGTGTGCGGAGGCGGCGCTCCGCCTGATGGCAACAGGAACGACGCGCTTTTTTCTCGGCCATTTAAGCCGCCAGAACAATACGCCTCAGTTGGCCCGACAGGCCACACGGGACTTTTTGGTCGCAAACGGGGCGCAGGAGCGACTCGACTTTATGCTGGAAATTGCGCCTGAGAGCGGGGCAGAGCGTGTGATGATTTTCTGACGGGGCGGCCTATGAATTTAAAAATTATTTGTATTGGAAAAAATAAAGAGAAGTATTGGGATGCGGCGGATGCGGAGTACCTCAAGCGTCTGCGCGCCTTTTGTACGCCACAGGTGGTTGAAATCCCCGCCAAACGCCCGCCGGACAATCCGAATGATGCACAGATCCGGGCGTTGCTCGACGCCGAGGGGGAGCTGATCCTGCAAAAACTTCCGCGTAAGGGGCCCAATACATTTGTGGCGGCCATGTGTATTGAGGGGCGCCAGCTTGATTCGATCGAATTGAGCCATAAGATTTCGAACTTGTTGGTGGACGGCGTTAGTGAATTGGCTTTTGTGATTGGCGGCTCCCATGGATTGAGTGAAACTGTCAAATCGGCGGCTGATTTTCGCTTTTCCATGTCCCGGATGACATTCCCGCACCAGTTGGCTCGGGTAATGCTGCTCGAACAGCTCTACCGCGCATTTATGATCCGTAACGGTACAAAATACCATAAATAGTTTTAAGAACACTTCCTTAAAAAAGAGATAAGAATAGGACCGCTGTACAGCGGTCCTATTCATTAGCAGCTGTGTTTAAAACTGAATGCCCATCATCAGAGAGCCGCCTAATTTTTGCAGGACCTCAAAACCCTGCTTCCGGTAAAAGGCGACGCCTTTTTTATTTCCGGACCCGACACCCAGGCACAGTCCGTGGATATTTTGATCCCGCAGATGTCCCTTCAGTCTTTGCAGCAGTTGTGTGCCGATCCCACGGCGCTGGTAGGCATCCAGGATATCGATGTGCATATGCGCAGGATATCCCCGTTCAGCCAGCTTTTTCATCTGTTTTTCCTCGGCTTTGCTGGCGGTACAGGCGGCGATCCACCGGGTAATAGTACGCTGCTTAAGACGGGGCAGATATATCTTCCGAAAAACATCGCAGTAGCTATTA
>USLQ01000310.1 GCA_900555545.1 uncultured Oscillospiraceae bacterium
AAACTTTGCCTATTAGATGCATTGCACCAGTCCCGCCGGGAGGATATTGCGGCCGGTACTACAACAGTTGGCCCGCACCGCGATGATTTGGATGTAACGGTCAGCGGCCTGTCTGCGCGGATGTATGCCTCCCAGGGGCAGCAGCGTTCCGCAGCCTTTGCCCTCAAGCTCGGTGAGGCGGGGATTATCCGTACCGTTACCGGGGAGCAGCCGGTCATGCTGCTTGACGATGTGCTCAGCGAGCTGGACGACACGCGCCAGAGCTATGTGCTCAACCGGATTGAGGAGAGCCAGGTGTTTATCACTTGCTGTGATCCAAGCGGGCTGATGCGTTTGAGCGGCGGTTCCTCCTTCCGGATGGAGGGCGGGCAGATCGCCGCCTGTCAAAAAATCTGAAAGCGGGGCGTTTTACTTTGTATCTGCACCTGGGCGCCGAGACCGTCATCACGACAGATGACCTGATCGGCATTTTTGACATTGAAAATACAACAATCGGTAAGGCTACACGTGATTTTCTCGCCCGCAGCGAACGGGAAAACCGGGTGACAAATGTCTCCTACGAGCTGCCGCGCTCCTTTTCCCTGTGCAGCAAGGGACAGGATCCGTGTGACTACCGCGTCTATATCTCCCAAATCTCTCCGCGCACGCTGGCAAACCGCGCGAAGATGAGGGGAATTTCCGCTTCTTTATAACGGGAGTGGCTGGGGGAATCCCTCAGCGCTTCAATCAAGGAGGACAATCGATCCATGGCAGAAAAGAATGAAAATCAGAATCAAGAAGTCCAGATGGGCCCTGTCGCCGAGGATGTCATCTTTGACGATCAGGACCAGATGGATACTAAGGTGACCGAGGAGTATGGCGCCGATCAGATCCAGGTGCTTGAGGGGCTCGAGGCCGTCCGCAAGCGCCCGGGTATGTATATCGGATCCACTGGGCCGCGGGGCCTGCACCATCTGGTCTATGAGATCGTGGATAACTCCATCGACGAGGCGCTGGCTGGCTTTTGTACTCATATCGAGGTGGAGATCCTGCCTGGGGATGTTATCACTGTGCGCGATAACGGACGCGGCATCCCCGTTGGGATCAATGAAAAGTCCGGTATTCCGGCTGTGACGCTCGTGCTCACTGTGCTGCACGCGGGCGGTAAGTTTGGCGGCAGCGGGTATAAGGTATCCGGCGGTTTGCACGGCGTCGGTTCCTCCGTAGTAAATGCGCTCAGCGAGTGGATGGAGATTGAAGTCTCGCAGGATGGGCACATCCACCATCAGCGCTTTGAGCGCGGCGCGATCAAAACGGACCTGACAGTGATCGGAGATACGGATCAGACCGGTACTTTTATCAAATTTAAGGCCGATCCCGAGATCTTTACGGAGACGACACACTATGACTTTGAGATATTGGAAAAGCGCCTGCGCGAGCAGGCCTTCCTGAATGCGGGGCTCAAGATCACTCTGACCGACCGCCGGCCGCCTGAGGAGGAGGGACTCCCTTACGAAAACGGCATCGCACGGGAAGAGGTATTCTGCTACGAGGGCGGGATCAAATCCTTTGCGGAGTATATTACCAAGGTACGCGGCCTGACCCCGCTGCATGAGAATGCCATGCACTTTGCCACTGTGTCCGGCGACCGCTCGGCGGAAGTGGCTATGATGTACAATGACAGCTATAATGAGACAATTCTCAGCTTTGCCAATAACGTCAACACCATCGACGGCGGCACACATGAGACGGGTTTTAAAAATGCACTGACCCGCGTCTTCAACGACTATGGCCGCCGGTACGGCATCCTGAAGGACAGTGATAAAAATCTGACCGGCGACGATGTGCGTGAGGGATTGGTGGCTGTCATCAGTGTGAAGCTCACGGAGGCACAGTTTGAGGGGCAGACAAAGGGCAAGCTGGGCAATACCGACATTACCCCCCTTGTCTCCAAAATGGTCTATGACAAGCTCATGACCTACTTTGAGGAAAACCCGGCCGTGGCTAAGGTGATCTTCGGCAAGGCGCTCGACGCCTCGCGCGCCCGTGAGGCTGCACGTAAGGCACGGATCTGGCCCGCCGCAAGACGCCGCTTGACGGCAGCAGCACCCTGCCCGGCAAATTGGCCGACTGTACGGAGCGCGATCCGTCCAAGACAGAGCTCTACATCGTGGAGGGAGACTCCGCAGGCGGATCGGCCAAGGAGGGGCGCGACCGCGCCACCCAGGCAATTTTACCCCTGTGGGGCAAGATGCTCAACGTGGAAAAGGCACGGCTGGATAAGGTGCTCAGCAACGAAAAGCTGATGCCTGTCGTCCTGGCGCTGGGCACCGGTATTGATGAGGACTTTGATATCACCAAGCTGCGCTATGACCGCATTGTGATCATGGCGGATGCCGATGTCGACGGTGCGCATATCCGCACCCTGCTGCTGACGTTCTTTTTCCGCT
>USLQ01000311.1 GCA_900555545.1 uncultured Oscillospiraceae bacterium
GGCATATTTGTTGGTCAGTACACTGCCCATAGCCGCCATCACGGCCGGGGTGACCAGGTTTTCGCTGGCAATCAGCTCCAAGTTGCGGCGCTGGCGCATGAGTTCCTGCTGCATCGCCGCGCCGACCTCCGGATCCTTGGAGGCGACGTAGCCGATGGTATCCATCAAATCTCCGTACATAATCTGCTCCTCATCTCTATTTAATCGTGTAAAAAGTTTCCTTCCCTATATTAACACACCCACGCCGTAAATTCAATATTCCATTTCCCGACAAAATACGGTATAATCATGATAAAGGTGATGTGATATGACAAAAAAACAGCGCGCGCTTCTCGCTGTGGAAGCGCTGAAAAACGAATATCCCGATGCGATCTGTTCCCTTACGGAGCGCGATCCGCTGCGCCTGCTGATCGCAGTGCGCCTATCTGCCCAGTGTACGGATGCCCGGGTCAACCTGGTCACACCCGTCCTGTTTGAAAAGTTCCCCACGTTGGAGTCGCTCTGCGAGGCCCCGCTGGAGGATGTGGAGGCGATCGTCAAGCCGTGCGGCTTTTACCACGGCAAATCGCGCGATATCATTGGTATGTGCCAAAAGATCCGCGATGAGCACGGCGGCAGGGTGCCGGACACCATGGAGGCGCTCACCGCCCTGCCCGGCGTCGGGCGCAAGACGGCCAACCTGATCCTCGGGGATATTTACCATCAGCCTGGCGTCGTAGTGGCGGATACGCACTTTATCCGGATCTCCAACCGTCTGGGGTTTGTGAATACTAAAGATCCGTACAAGGTGGAGATCGAGATGCGCAAATTACTCCCCGGCGAGGAGAGTAACGACTACTGCCACCGCAACGTCCTGCACGGCCGCGCCGTGTGTACTGCGCGCAAGACATACTGCGACCGCTGCTGTATGCGGACATTCTGCCCCTCCGCGGGGAAGGTGTGATATTGAAAAAGTCAGGGCAGGCCCCACAGGACCTGCCCCGACTTTTTAGGTGCCAAAATGATTGACAAGGGCATCATATTCACTGTCGCTAATTGACAGGACCGATCCGTGCCGCGGGCTGAAATCCAGGCTGTAATCACTGTTTTTTAGCCGCTTAAAGTGAACCAGATCCGTGGTCTGCTGCATCAGGAAACGCCCCTTGCCGTAGGCGTCCATCATCATGACGTACGTGTCTGTTCCGGCGATGTTGTAGATCAGGCTGCCCTCCGTGTTTTCAAAGTATGCCGACACCTCCTTGGGATCGCTTTCGCGATAGGGGCCGGTCAGGCTCTCCGAGGTGGCCAGACAGATGTTGCCTGCGTCCTCATCCTTAAAATACATGTAATAGCGGCCATTCCTGGCCAGGATATCCGCGTCGATGGCATCCTTGCTGGTGGAGGGTTCAAAGAGAATCTGTGGCTGCGTCTCAAGCGTTTTAAAATCCCTGGTATAGGCATACCAGATCACGGTCTTGGTCCACGCGTCCGTCTGTTCGTTATGCTCACAGTTGGACCAGTAGAGCATGTACATGCCCTCTTCTCCGTCCCAGATGGCCTGCGGCGCCCACGCGCGCACAGTATCCTCCAGGCCATAGTCGCGCATGTCGATCAGCGACTCATCTGTCCAGTGGATCAGATCGGTTGACTTCCAGGTGATGATGCAGTGATTCGACGCCCAGCCGTCCGCACTGCGCATGTCCGTGCCGACAATCCGATAGGCGCCGTCCTGATCCCGGAAGAGATAGGGGTCACGTACGGATTTGGTGCCGAGCGTCTGGGTGATCACCGGTTTATTCCCGTTGAGCGGCGTAAAGTTGTACCCATCCTCCGACACGGCAAAGTGAATCCGTTCCTGTTCGGGATCGTTGCCCACAAAGTAGCAGAACAGATACTTGCCGCCGCTGCCTTCCACCGGTTTGGCATAGTCGATGATCCCCAGGAAATAGAGCGTGAGCGGGACGGCCACAGCAGCCACAACAACCACACAGACTGCAAGGGCCAGTTTGTGCCTGAGCGCCTTTTTCATAGGATTTCCTCCCTTTCAGCGAATCCCCCTTTTGAGCCGGCGGGAGATCTGGACAATATGTAATTATATTATATATTCCCCGCCGGATGTTGTAAAGTGGAAAAGTCTCGTTCCCTCCGCCTATTTCAGGCTGCGCCCCAGCTGATACGCCTGATCCGGATACGGGCTCCGCAGCGTCATGCCAAGGGTGCCGCACCCCTTCCCCAGAACCGTCCCCTGGTCGTCCAAGTTCAGATAGCGCACAAGGGTTTTATAGTGGGTTTCCAGCGATTCAAATGTCCAATTATCCGCATTCCAGGCGGCGGCCAGCAGGGCGGACTTCATGTGCCTGCGGGTGATGCTCCCGTTGATCGCGCAGAACCGGTCTACCAGGATTTTTAATTGTGCGGACATCCCGTAATAGTACAGCGGAGTTACA
>USLQ01000312.1 GCA_900555545.1 uncultured Oscillospiraceae bacterium
CCATTCCCCAGCTGAGCAGGTCCCCGCAGTAGCAGCCGGAGACCTCATTTTTACCGCCGCCGCAGGCATGTACCCAGCCCAATTTTTCAGCCAGTTCACTTGTCCTCATGATTTTCGTCCTCCGCCTTTCGGAACGGTGCCGGGATGTATCCCTCTCGGCCCCGCGCCTCAAATTCCTCCCGCGCGGTAAACACGCAATCCTCCATTGTGGCCGCGCCGCGCACGATATCCTCCGCCAGCGACCGGCAGGAGGGGCCCCGCATACGCCGCAATCCAATCCCGGCAGCTTGGCGTGGATCTCGTTGAGCCGGTTGAGCCGGTCCATCGCATCGCTGACATTGTCGGCCAACCGCATCACGTCATACGCCTCAAGCGGCTTTTCCGCGTGCATCTGCATAGGGATCCCCCCCTCCAGATGGTTGCAGGATACGGGCATATACTGCCGCAGCTTTTGCAGGCGAGCCCGGGCCACATACGGGTTCTCCACCGTGAGCACGCCGCCGACGCAGCCGCCGGAGCAGGCGTTGAGTTCGATAAAGTCCAGTTCGTTGAGCTTCTCGTCCTCCAGCTCCTCAAGCACATTGATCACATTCTCAATCCCGTCGGCCGCCAGATAGCGGTCGCGCATCAGGGCGGAGGATTCGCCCCCGCTGCCAGCCCAGCTGACGCCGATGATCCCGGAATTTTTCAGGTGCTCCGGGGGGCGCTCAAGTTTATCCATCTGCTTGAGCAGCACGGGATAGATCAGCTTGATGGGGAAGGCGCCGTCCACATTGGACTTCTCGCTGCGGATGGGCGCCTTGATTGCCGTGATCTTGGCCGGGCACGGCGTGATGAAAAACACGCCGATCTCCTCCGGCCTCAGCCCCGTGTCGCGCACGGCCTTCTCCCGCGCCAGGCGTCCCGCCTCCTCCATGGGGGCGCTCAGGTCGAGCACGTTGGGGATCAGCTTTGGGAACCGGATGCGGATCAGGCGGCACACCGCCGGGCACGCCGAGGAGATCACCGGCTTTTTCAGATTGCCGCTATTCATCATCTCGCGCGTCGCGGCCGAGACGAGCTCCGCCGCCGCGGATACCTCAAACACGTCGTCAAAGCCCATGTTCTTGAGCCCCGAGAGGACATAGTCCGTATCGTCCAGATTATTAAACTGCCCATAGAGGGTCGGGGCGGGCAGTGCGACCCGGTATTTATAGTTTAAAATTATATTAAAGGAATCGGACTGCGCATACTTCGCGTGATGCGGGCAGATGCGGATACATTCGCCGCAGTCGATGCACAGTTCCGAGATAATGCTCGCCTTTCCGTTGCGGACGCGGATCGCCTGCGTGGGGCAGCGCTTTACACAGTTGATGCAGCCCTCGCACTTCTCCTCATCCAGCCGGACGGAATGAAAAAAAGCATCCACTCTTTCACCTTCCAACAGGTTCAGCTGTCTGTGTCACAGTGAACGGTTTTCGTGTTTGCCGCGGGCGGCTCAGGCCCCCGCCGGCACGTCAAAGCCCAGGTGAATGGTTGTCCCCACATCCACCTGCGTGTCAATATGCATCTGATCGGCATATTTTTTCATGTTCGGCAGCCCCATCCCGGCGCCGAATCCCAAATTGCGCACATTGTCCGGAGCCGTGGAGTACCCCTCCTTCATCGCGAGGGAGACATCCGGGATGCCGGGGCCATGGTCCGTCAGCGTCACCTCCACGTGCCCGGGATCGATGACGACGTCCGCCTCCCCGCCGCCGGCGTGGATAACCATGTTGATCTCACCCTCATACATGGCGATGGCCACATTGCGCACCACATCGGCGTGAAAGCCAAGCTCCTTGAGGGTATTCTTCACCTTGCCGGAGGCCTCGCCCGCACGGGTAAAGTCATCCCCCGGCACGTCATAGTGCAGGTTTACACAGCTCATTTTATCCCAGCCTCCCGCGCAGGCCCTTGCTGTACAGGATCCCACAGGCGGTAAACATCTCGCGCTCCGTGGTCAGCAGGGCAATCTCATACTCCTCCGCCAGGCGGATCATATCGTCCGTCGGCTTCTTCCCCCGGACGAGCACGATGCATTTCATGTCCATCATGTCCGCAGTACGGATCACCTGGGGATTGACAAGCCCCGTCAGTAAAACCGCCTGGTTCTTGACATAGGCCAGCACATCGCTCATCATATCGCTGCCGCAGGCGCTATGAACCTCGCGATCCGCATACTCCTCCCCGCACGCAAACCCGGCATCTAACAGCTCGCGAATCTCGGAAACCTTCATTTTAACTCCTCCATCCGTTTTGAATCAAGAAATCTTCAACAATCTTTATATCAAATCAAATTGTTTTTTATGAAATCTATTATATAATAATTCTTCCAAAGGCACAACCACCAATTTTTTCTTTCCATGTCACTTTAAGCATCCAAATGGAGTAAAACACTCATCACG
>USLQ01000313.1 GCA_900555545.1 uncultured Oscillospiraceae bacterium
CCCAGCAGATAGTAGACCCCGTTGCCGGCTACGCGGCGGCCGGCATCAAGATCCAGCCCGCCGAAGGACTCCATAATATCGGCATGGTAGGGGATCTCAAAGTCCGGCACCACGGGATCCCCAAAGCGCTGCACCTCCACATTGCAGGAGTCATCCGGACCAATCGGAACCGACGGATCAATCATCTGCGGGATGACCATCATCCTGTCGCGAATCTCTTTGCAGTTCCTCCTCACGCGCCTCCAACTCCTTGAGCCGGTCGGCGTTTGCGGTGACTTGCGCCTTGACGGCCTCCGCCTCCGCGAGCTTGGAGGGGGCCTTTTTGGCCTGACCCATCAGTGCGCCAATCTGGCGGGAGAGGGTATTGCGCGATGCGCGCAGATCGTTGGCCTCTGTGACCGCACTGCGGTACTCCTCATCGAGCTTGATAACTTCATCTACGAGCGGCAGCTTTTGCTCCTGAAATTTCTTTTTTATATTTTCTTTTACCGCGTCCGGATTTTCCCGGACAAATTTGATATCCAGCATATCGTTACCCCTTATCCTAATTTTTCCAGCTTTTTCGTCAGGCTGACCAGATCTTCCTCGCTGTAATACTCCAATTCGATCTTCCCCTTTGTCCCGCCGCTGAGTTTGACCGGCCGTCCAAAGTACTCCGTCAGCGCGAGCTGCGCCTCCTCGATAAATACGGGGCGGCGTGCAGCTCCGGCCGCCTTCTTGGGGCGGGGTGCAGGGGACTTGGCCAACTTTTCCGCCTCACGGACGGAGAGGCCCTTTGTCACGATCTCCTGTGCGGCGGCAGTGATAGCCTCCGGCGTATCGAGCGCGAGCAGCGCCCGGGCATGCCCCTGCGTCAGTTTGCCCTGCCGGATCATCTCCCGCACCTCACCCGGCAAATTCAGCAGCCGCAGTGCATTGGCCACAGCAGGCCGCGACTTTCCGAGCTTTTGCGCGGCCTGATCCTGCGTGAGATCGTATGTCTCGATCAGTTGGGCGATCCCCTCCGCCTCTTCAATCGGATCGAGATCCTCGCGCTGCAAATTCTCCACAAGCGCAATTTCCATCGTCTCACTGTCTGACAGTTCCTTGACCACAGCGGGGACTTCGGTCAGCCCCGCCAAACGGGAGGCGCGCCACCGGCGCTCACCAGCGACGATCTGATAAACACCGCCGCCCACCGGTCTCACGAGCAACGGCTGGATCACGCCGTGCTCCGCGATGCTATCGGCCAGTTCCCGGAGCGCCGCATCATCAAACTGCTTCCGCGGCTGATCGCGGTTGGGCTCGATATCGGAGATGGGCAACAGCCGCGCACCGTCCGGGCTCTCCGTGGAATTGTCCGCAAAGAGCGCATCCAACCCCTTGCCCAGGCCACCTTTTTTGATTGCCATCCTGTTCCCTCCTCACTGTTTTTTGACAAATCCGTTCCGCGCAAGGAATTCCTCCGCAAATTGGTCGTAGGTCCGGCTCCCGCGTGAACCGCGGTCGTAGTACATGACCGGCTTACCAAAGCTGGGCGCCTCGGACAGGCGCACATTGCGCGGAATCGCCGTGGCATATACCTTATCTTTAAAAAAGCGTTTGACTTCGTCCACAACCTGCTGCGTCAGGTTCAGGCGACCGTCATACATGGTGAGCAGCACGCCCTCCGTATCGAGAGCCGGATTGTAGAGCCGCCGCACCTGACGCACGGTGTTGATCAGCTGGGAGAGTCCCTCCAGTGCATAGTATTCACACTGGATTGGCACCATAAACGTATCGGACGCACAGAGCGCGTTGATCGTAATCAGGCCGAGGGAGGGGGGACAGTCCAGAAAAATAAAATCATACTGCTCCCGAATGCTGCCCAATGCATACTTCAGCCGGGACTCCCTGCGATCGGCATCGGCGAGCTCAAGTTCCGCGCCCGCCAGATCGATGTTGGCAGGCAGGATATCCACATGCTCATACATGCTGTGAATGACCGCCTGCGCCGCCGGTGTATCATTGATGAGGATATCGTACGTCGACCTACGGATCGACTTCTTATTGACACCCATGCCGCTGGTGGAGTTGCCCTGCGGATCGATATCCACCAGCAGTGTCCTAAAGCCGCGCGCACCGATGGCGGCCGCCAGATTGACTGCTGTCGTCGTCTTACCTACGCCGCCCTTTTGGTTGACGATAGAAATAATTTTCCCCATGGTATTCCCCCTCAAGTGATAGATCGGATTTTAGTACAGTTTTTGAGGCTGCGCGAAAATTCCTTACTATTGTACCACAGCACGATAAAAAAGTAAACGTTTCACGTGAAACAGCACAGACGAGAAAAAGCAGGCTTTTGCCTGCTTTTTCCCGGATATGGGGTGTGAGAGAAAGATATGGCGGGCGGCAGGTGGATGGACCACCGCCCGATATGCTAACGGCTGCCGGCCCGCATTACAGG
>USLQ01000314.1 GCA_900555545.1 uncultured Oscillospiraceae bacterium
TAAGGTAAAGACCGGTGAGATCGTGGAGGTGCTTACCTCCTCCCAGCAGGGGAAAGGCCCCAGCAGGGATTGGCTCAAGATCGTCAAGACGAGTGAAGCACGCACCAAAATCCGATCATGGTTCAAAAAGGAGCGCCGTGATGAGAATATCAAAGAGGGCATGGAGGAAATTGAACGCGAGTTCCGCCGCAATAATATCCGCCTTGCGGGAGAGCAGCTCAATAAATTCCTGATGGCGCAGGCCGAACATCAGCATTTTACCACGCTGGAGGATTTTTATGCCGCGATCGGCTATGGAGGCATCTCCGTTCAGCGCTTGATGCCGCGCCTGAAAGAGGACTACTATAAGCTGATTAAATCCGAGGAGCCGCAGCAGATTCTGATCGTTCCGGAGACCAAACCGCACAAGTCCACCTCAAGTGGCGGCGTAGTGGTAGAGGGGATCGATAACTGCTTGATTAAGCTGTCGCGCTGCTGCAACCCGCTGCCCGGCGATGATATTATCGGCTTTATTACCAGGGGGCACGGCGTCTCCATCCATAAGCGCGACTGCCCCAATGTCCCCAAGTCCATTCCGCTCTCCGCGGAGCCGGAGCGCTGGATCAAGGCGTATTGGGAGGGGAACCCAGCCAATACGCAGTTTAAGTCGACCCTGACGATTACGTCGGTGGACCGGGTCGGTCTGTTGGCGGATGTATCCGGAAAACTGGCCGAAATGCATGTGATGATCCATGCGCTTTCCACACGCGAGTTGAAAAACGGCCTTTGCGCCCTGACGATCACCATCACGGTCAATGGCACCGAACACCTGAAGAGCGTGACGGATAAGTTGTACAGCGTCAAGGGTGTGGAGCGGATTGACCGTACGGGGGTGTAGAGAATGCGGGCACTGATCCAACGCGTCAGTGGAGCGCAGGTGGACGTTGGCGGTACAACAGCGGGGGTAATCGGCCCTGGACTGTTGGTTTTGCTCGGCGTGATGCAGGGCGATGGTCCTGCGGAGGCTGAACTGCTGGCGCGAAAAACGGCCGCCCTGCGAATTTTTGAAGATGCAGACGGTAAAATGAACCGCAGTGTCCTGGATACCGGCGGGGGGATTTTAGTGGTCTCGCAGTTTACGCTGTGCGCGGATACGCGCAAGGGGAACCGGCCTTCCTTTACGCCGGCCGCCGCACCCGGGATGGCCGAAGAACTTTACCGGCACTATCAGGCATCCCTGCGGGAGCTTGGAGTGGGGCAGGTGCAGTCCGGCGTATTTGGCGCCGACATGAAGGTTGCGTTGACAAATGATGGTCCGGTCACAATCTGGCTGGATACGGAACAATGGAAAAGGTGAGGTCAATTTGAAAATAAAAAGTTTTGTCATGGGGCTGCTGGGGGAAAACTGCTATACACTGACGGATGAGACATCCGGCCAGACGGCGGTCATTGACCCGGGTGCAATGACGGCAGAATTTGAGGCCTATTTAAAGGCACTTCCGGATGGTTCTGTTCCCTATATCCTCCTGACGCATGGTCACTTTGACCATATTCTCGGTGTCGCACATGTGCAGCGGCTCACCGGGGCAAAAATCATCATCCACGAGTTGGACGCTCCCTGCCTGATGGATGAAACGGCGAGTATGGCAGACTATGAGTACCCCGGGATACAGGAGTATGTGCAGGCGGACCGGTTGGTGCACGATGGTGATGAGATCTCGCTGGGGGCGCTCACGCTGCGTGTAATGCACACGCCCGGGCATACGCGTGGCGGCGTCTGTTACGTGTGCGGGGATGTCATCTTCTCCGGTGACACCTTATTCTGTCATACGTGTGGACGCACGGATTTTCCCGGTGGCAGCACGGAGGAGATGCTTGCATCCCTCCACCGTCTGGCCGGACTGGAGGGGGATTATAAGGTCTATCCGGGGCACAACACTGGATGAGGAGCGGGTTAAGAACCGCTATATGAGGAAGTTTTCATGAGGCTTTATATTATCAATCATCCGTTTCATTTCGAGGCGGAAAATCTTTGCCGGCTCTTCTATCCCCAGGAGCCCGTGGAAAAGTGTACGGGGGACGGACCGCTGGGCGGTAACGATGTGCGGACCAGCCTGCTGGAGCAGGAGGGGCGGCTGTTTTATCGCGTACAGTCCGGGGACGTGACGCGCTCGGATTCCGGTCCCGTGGACGAGACAAAAAACGAGCGGGAGTACAGGATGATGGCGCTTTTGTTTGATGTCCTTCAGGCAGTGAGCGGATATCATCCCCGATGGGGGATGCTCACCGGTGTGCGCCCCGCAAAGCTGATGAACCATTTGGTGGAGGAGCAGGGGGAGGCACAGGCGGTCCAGACCTTTGTGCAACAGTACCGGGTAGATGTGGATAAGGCGGAACTGG
>USLQ01000315.1 GCA_900555545.1 uncultured Oscillospiraceae bacterium
CCTTTTTGACGCCGTTCGTCATGTTCGATCCGGACGCCTTTGACGATCTGACGCAGGCCAACCCGAGCCAGTTGATCGACTGCGCTATCTGGGCGCTGCTGACCGGGGATCTGGAACCGGATCAATATCAGTCAGACGCGGGTACGTTGATTGTTCCCCAGTCTGATGTGGAGAAAAAATTTGCAGAACTTTTCGGATCAGACGTAAAACCGGCCCATCAGACAGTTGACGGGTATGGTTACCAGTTTGCCTACGACAGCGCAGCGGGTACATATACGATCCCGTTGACCGGAGTTGAGCCGATCTATACGCCGCAGGTGGTGGATGCCGGCAAGCAGGGGAATACCATCGTAGTCACGGTGGCCTATATTGCCAGCAATCAGTGGGCACAGGATGAGAATGGCAATATGGTTCCGACCATGGCGGATAAATACATGCGTGCTACTCTGCGGGATAACGGCAGCGGGGGTTATTATTTGAGCGCGCTTCAGCCCACGGATGAGCCGGAGGCGGCCATCACGCCGGGAATGGAGGTCACTACATCCCCGGAGACTGTGTCTACCGAACCGGATACGCAGCCGCCACCTGCTACGGAGGCGGAGGAGACAGCCGCAGCAGCGACCGGGGCGCCGGGCGGCAGCGGCGAGTGACCCGGACTCAGTATGCCGATGTGTCCCATCCCGGCATACAAAGCACCCTCTGAGGAGGGTGCTTTTGGATATCCTTTCAGGATGGAATGTCCGGATAATGGATGCGAGCGCGGGGAATGATCCCCTGATTGGATGAATCAATAAACGGATAAAGGAGTAAAAAGATATGGCAACTTACATCAATGAACCGTCACATACCTTTAATGAATACCTGCTGATCCCGGGGTATTCCTCGAGCGACTGCATTCCGGCCAATGTCTCGTTAAAAACACCGCTTGTCAAATATAAAAAGGGAGAAAAACCTGCCATAGAACTGACCATTCCCATGGTGTCCGCCATCATGCAGTCCGTGTCAGACGACCGGTTGGCGGTGGCGCTTGCCAAGAGCGGTGGCATCTCGTTCATATATGGCTCTCAGTCCATCGAGGCGGAGGCAGCTATGGTCGCCAGAGCTAAGGGGTACAAGGCGGGTTTTGTAGTCAGTGACTCCAACGTTCGCCCGGATGCAACGCTGGAGGATATTTTAAAGCTAAAGGAGCAAACAGGCCATTCCACTGTGGCGGTGACGGATGACGGTACGGCCACCGGAAAGCTGTTGGGGATCGTATCCAGCAGGGACTACCGTGTCAGCCGGATGGATCTGGCTACTCCCGTATCCGGCTTCATGACGCCGTTTGAAAAACTTGTCACGGCTCAGGAGGGTGTCACGCTCAGCGAAGCCAATGACATTATTTGGGATAACAAGCTCAACTCCCTGCCCGTCGTGGATGCGCAGGGGCGGCTGTCCGCCTTTGTCTTCCGGAAGGACTATGACGACCACAAGGAGAACCCGGGCGAATTACTCGACCAGCATAAGCGCTTTATGGTGGGAGCAGGTATCAACACGCGTGACTACCGTGAGCGCGTACCCGCACTGGTCCAAGCGGGAGCGGATGTGCTGTGTATTGATTCCTCTGAGGGCTTTTCTGAGTGGCAGAAGTTGACGCTTGAGTATATCCGTCAGACGTATGGCGACAGCGTCAAGGTGGGAGCGGGGAACGTCGTGGATCGCGAGGGGTTCCTCTTCCTGGCGGAGTGCGGCGCCGATTTTATCAAGGTGGGCATCGGCGGCGGCTCAATCTGCATCACTCGCGAGACCAAGGGCATTGGCCGCGGCCAGGCGACAGCGCTGATTGAGGTCTGCCAGGCACGTGACGAATACTTTGAAAAGACGGGCATTTACATCCCTGTCTGCTCGGACGGCGGCATCGTCTACGACCACCACATCACCCTGGCACTGGCAATGGGAGCGGATTTTGTCATGCTTGGCCGCTACTTCGCCCGCTTTGATGAGAGCCCCACGGAGAAGCTGCTCGTCAATGGCACATATGTCAAGGAGTACTGGGGCGAGGGCTCCAACCGTGCGCGCAACTGGCAGCGCTATGACCTTGGCGGTGATAAGAAGCTCTCCTTTGAGGAGGGCGTGGACTCCTATGTTCCCTACGCTGGGCCGTTGAAAGAGAATGTCAACCGCACGCTGAGTAAGGTGCGCTCCACCATGTGCAACTGTGGCGCACTCAGCATTAAGGAACTCCAACAGAATGCCAAGCTCACGCTTGTCTCTTCCACCAGTATTATTGAGGGCGGCGCGCATGACGTCATCCGTAAGGAAAATTCTGGCCAGGCGTCTGTATGATTTGATTGGGAATAACTTCTGCGGCGCTGTATGAGATCTCATATGGCTGC
>USLQ01000316.1 GCA_900555545.1 uncultured Oscillospiraceae bacterium
CGGCGCGTCCATTCGTTCCAAATCCCCTCCGCCATAGGGCTGCGGCACCTATTCCCCGTGCAGACGAACAATATCTGTTTCATGATAGATTACTCCTTTGCGTCATACCAGGTTTTTCCACTGTGGACATCCGCCTCCAGCTTGACCTTCATGGTGCAGGCGTGCTCCATCTCCTCACGGACGATTCGCTCCACCTGCTCCCGCTCCGCTTCGGGCGCCTCCACGATCAACTCATCGTGCACCTGCAAAATGAGGCGTGAGGCGAGCCGCTTCAATCGGTCGCGCACACGGATCATTGCAATTTTGATGATGTCGGCGGCCGTCCCCTGAATAGGCATATTCCGCGCCACGCGCTCGCCAAATGCCCGCGTAACGGCGTGGGAAGCCTTCAGCTCCGGCAGATATCGCCTGCGGCCAAAGAGCGTGGTCACGTATCCATCCTCCTTCGCTTGGGCGACAACGCGCTCCATATAATCCCGCACACCGGAGTAATGGCTCAGATAGCTATCGATATAGGCGGCGGCCTCCCTCCGGGTGACCCCAATATCCTTGGCCAGCGAAAAAGCCCCGATCCCGTACACAATGCCAAAGTTGACCGCCTTGGCGTTGGAACGCATGAGCGGCGTGACCAACTGCACCGGCATATTGAACACCTGGGAGGCGGTCACTGTGTGAATGTCCGTCCCGCTGTTGAAGGCGTCGATCATATTCTGATCGTCTGCCATATGGGCCAACACACGCAGCTCAATCTGAGAATAGTCGGCATCCACCAGCACACAGCCCTCTTTTGCGCGGAAAAAGCGGCGCATCTCGCGCCCGACCGGCTTGCGTACCGGGATATTTTGCAAATTGGGCTCCGAGGATGAGATACGGCCGGTGCGCGTTTCCGTCTGATTAAAAGACGAGTGGATCCGGCCATCCGGCCCAATCACTTTAATCAGGCCGTCGCAGTAGGTGGACTTAAGCTTGGAGAGTGTTCTGTAATTGAGAATATCCGCCACCACGGGATAGTCCACGGCCAAGCTCTCAAGCACCTCGGCACTGGTGGAGTAGCCGGTCTTTGTCTTTTTCTTGGCCGGCAGGCCGAGCTGGTCAAAGAGCGCCTCTCCCAACTGTTTGGGGGAATTGAGGTTCAATTCAAATCCAACCTGGTCAAAGATCCCCGATTTCAGGCGCTCAATCTCCCCATCCAACCTGGCGCCAAATGCCTCGATCCCCTTCCGGTCCACCTCGAACCCGTCCAGCTCCATCTCCGCAAGCACACGCGCAAGCGGCAGTTCGATCCGGTCTAAAAGCTCCTGCTGGCCGTTTTCCGTCAAAGCGCGCCCCACAGCACCACAGACGGCCTGGAATCCCACGGCCTCCGCATTCGCCTGCCCACCCACCAGCGGGGGCAGCGCCACCTGATATTCGGCGGCAAGGCGGTGTACGGAATAGTCGGAAGCGGAGGGGTTGAGCAAATAACCGGCCAGGGAAAGATCGAACACAATATTCTTCGCCTCGCGGCCATGGCGAAGCGCCAGTGCATAGGCGCTCTTCGCGTCAAAGACCGCTTTAGCAAGCGACTCATCCGCCAGCAGTTCGAGCAGCGGTTCCGGCTCGATCGGGCAAAGATGATCCCCAGCAGACAGGTATGGCTGCTCCCCCGCGTTATAAAGATAGACCCGCTCTACCCCGTCAATCAGAGAATGGTCAAATTCGCACAGTGTGATCGGGCGGAGCGTTTTAACCTGCGCCTCTGGTGCAGGCACTGCAGGGGCATTCAGGTTAAAACGCTCAATCATTTTAAACATTTCAAGAGAGGCCAACAACTTGGCCGCGTGCGCCGCATCCGGCTGCCGCCTGCGGTAGTCTTCGATATTTTTTGAGATGGGGGCATCCGTGCGGATTGTACCCAGCGTCCGGCTCATATAGGCGGAATCTTTCCCATCTGCGAGACGTTTGCGCACGGAATCCCGGATTTCCAGCTCATCCAAGTGATCATAAATGTAATCAATATTCCCGAACCGCTGGATCAGGTCCAGCGCAGTCTTTTCCCCGATCCCTTTGACGCCGGGGATGTTGTCGGAGGTATCACCCTGCAGCGCCTTCACCTCGATCAGCTGCGGCGGTGTGACGCCGTAATCCGCCTGAATCCGTGCCTTGTCATAATAGACGGTCTGTGCCTGTCCGGATCGTGTCGCTGCGAGCAGGACAACCGTATTCCCGCCCACCAGCTGCAGACTGTCGCGGTCCCCGGTGGCGAGGAAGCACTCGTCCTCCGTCCCCCGGCAGGCAGCCGAAAGCGTACCGAGAATATCGTCCGCCTCCCAGCCCTCACAGGTGACGATCGTATACCCGAGCGCCGCGAGCAGCTCCTTTAAAACCGGC
>USLQ01000317.1 GCA_900555545.1 uncultured Oscillospiraceae bacterium
CTTTAAATAGCGCTCGGTGTTCTCCACACTCTCCGACTGGTATCCGATCTCATCAAACACCTGCGTCATAAAGAGCTGGTAGTTCGGATTCTGATAGACAAAACCGACCTTTTTAAACCACTTGGGCCTGGCCTTTCTGATCGAAGGATCCACATACTGAACCACTTCGCCGGACGTGGGCTTTTGCAGCTTGGCAATAATCCGCATCAAGGTCGTCTTACCACAGCCATTCTCGCCCAGAATGACGACCCGCTCCCCCTTATTAACGGTAAAATTGATATCCTTTAAAATAGTCCGCCCGCCCGCAGAGAAAGAGACATGGCGCAGGTCAAAGCACGGTTCCTGCGTGGAGCAGTCGCTGCTGACATCCGGGATCTTACGCATGGCGCGTTCCAGTGCCTCCCGCTTGCTGCTGAGCATATGCACCTGCTTGTTCTCCAACCAGGCGACCCGGTCCGCATAGGCAAGCACCACATCCAGCCGGTGCTCCACAAACAACACAGCACAGCCCTGCCGGGTAAGTTCCTTGAGCGTTTTGAGCAGCACATGTGCCCCGGCGACATCCAGATTGGCCAGCGGTTCATCCAGAACAAAAATTTTCTGGCGCATGGCCAGCGTGGAAGCCGTAATCAACCGCTGCTTCTGCCCGCCGGAGAGCGTCTGAGTAGCCCATTTGGGATCCAACTCCATCAGCGCGCAGGCATGGCGTACCCGCTCGCCAATCTGAGTTGCAGATATATTCATATTTTCGCAGCCAAAGGCTACCTCGTCGTCGACGAGTTCGTTGACGATCTGACTGTCCACATTCTGAAGCACGCTCCCCACCAGGTGGGAGAGCTCGGACATCCGCTTGCCTGAAACATCCTCGCCGTTGATCAGGATCTGCCCGCTCTGCTCCCCCTGGATGCAGTTGGGGATCACCCCGTTGACCGCCGAGAGCAAGGTGGACTTTCCCTCGCCGGACAGGCCGGAGAGTACCATAAACTCCCCATAGTTGAGCGTCAGGTTGCAGTCCTTGAGCACAAAATCATCCGACCCATTATATTGAAAGGAATAACTGCGCATTTCAATTGCAGCGCTCACGCAAACACCACCATTCCTATCATCATTGCCGCCACCAGGGCGCTGTACACGGCATCCCGCGGGCGGAAGCACACTTCCCTGTAAATAGTAGATTGCGCCTGGCTCAGCTCAAAACCGCGCGTCTCCAGCGACATAGAGAGCGTATCGGAAATATTGATCAGGCGCATCATCAGCGGGATCAGCAGCGCCCGGTAAAAGCAGCTGAAATTCCACAGGGAGGCGTTGACGCCGCGCGTCTTCATGGCCTCCCGGATCCGGAACACCTCCGCCCTCAGGACGGGAATGAACCGGATAACGATCAGCATCCCAAGTGTAATCATCCGCGGGCAGTGGAGCTTGGTCAGGCAGCGGATCAGATTGATTGGCGGCATACATACCGCCGGGATGGCCGCAACTGCCAGTAACAGAACGCGCTCCGCCATCTGTACCGCCTCAAGCAGGTTCCAGTTGAACAGATAGGTGAACAGCCCAAACACAGCGCTCACCGGGATAAAAATCAACAGGCATTTGATGGTTGCCCTGTACAGACCGAAGCAGCAATCCAACACGCACAGGAACAGGAGCAAAAACGGCGTCATATTCCCTTTGACCATAATCAACCCCACAATTGCGATAGCCAGAGAGGATAGAATACACACGAGCGGATACAGTGGTTTTTTTACCTGAAGTGACTGTATCATTTCAGTTTCCCCGCCCTCTGCAGTTCCCTGCCGATTTTACGGCCGATCAAGGTCCCGACAAAGCTGAGCGCCACCGTTCCAATGCAGGTGAGGATCACCAGCCAGACGGGGAGTCCCTCTCCGCTGAGCGCCTGGGTTAGCGTTTTGCCGTTGATGAGCATACCAAACACCAGCGTAAATGGCAGGGAGACCGGCATCACCAGCCCGGCACCCAGCATAATCGCCTTATCACTCTCATAGCTGCGGAAGATCAACAGCGTGATGATCTCCGCCAGGATCACAGAGATACTGTTGGTCACAAAGACGGACACCTGCATAATCGCCAGCGGAACGGCGCTGAATACCCCTAAAATGGTAAGTGCACCGGGCTTGCGCACCTTCATGAGGGCGATGGTCATAAAGATGCCAAAAAAGATCGATGTCCCCATATTTTGCAGGCCGAATAGGCTGATGAACATCAGCGGAACCGCCATGCTGCTGCACAACAGCAGGACAACCGCCATAATGGCGAGGAACGCGATATCCTTGACCCTAAACGTTTCAAAGTGAAATTTCCGCTTCACTTCTTCTCCTCCTTTTTTGCTTTCACTTTATTTTTA
>USLQ01000318.1 GCA_900555545.1 uncultured Oscillospiraceae bacterium
CACCCAGATTATGTCCGCAAGCCGGATTTTGAGGAGTTCAAAAAACTCAGCGCGCTCTGCCCCATCAAGCTGGTCGATGTGGCACCGGAGACGGAGGGCGCGTATGACTTCGCCGATCAGGCGAGTGCGATCTGTACCGTCAGCGAGGCGCATACCGCCGCCAACTATGCGCAGGCACAGGAGGGGTTCCGCCACGGCTTTACCCATGCCACCCATCTGTACAATGCGATGACGGCGCTGACCACCCGCGAGGCGGGCGTCGTTGGAGCGGTGCTGGAAAATAGCGGCGTGACGGCGGAACTCATCTGTGACGGCTTCCACATTGCGCCGCCTGTGCTGCGTGTCACATTCCAGGCGCTCGGCAGGGATCGTGCCTGTGTGGTGAGCGACTCGATGAAGGCGGCCGGCCTCCCGGATGGCGACTACGATCTCGGCGGTCAGGCGGTCTACGTCCGCGGCGGCAAGGCACTGCTGAAGGACGGCACCATCGCCGCAAGCACTTCCAATATTCACGAGGAATTCAAGAACCTGATTGCCTTCGGTATTCCGTTTGAGATGGCACTGCGCGCCTGCACCATCAATCCAGCGTGCGCCATCAAAGCGGATCAAACCACCGGCAGTATCAAGGTGGGTAAATATGCCGACCTCGTCGTCCTCGACCGGGACAACGAGATCAAGGCGGTCTTTATCAAGGGCGTGCGCCGTGTCTGATCCGCGGGGGGAAGTCAAATGTTTTTCCGTCAGGACTGGTTGATGCGGCAGGTGGATATGCTCGTCCAGGCTTTCGCCCGGCTCCTGTTGGGAAAGGATGCGGGGGACACCCTGCAGGAGGAGTGGAACGAATCCAGCACCGCAGGGGAGGCGGATCCGTTTGCGGCGGAATTGAATGCCCTTCTGGACGAGGGGAAAATCAATGAGGCGGAGGATCTGCTTTTTGACCGCGTCGGCGGCGGAGATCCCGCGTACATAAAAACGGGGCTTGCGTTTTATGCCCGTGTGAACCGGCGGAGTGACGAGTTCCTGGAGGCGCACGATTTCTCCCGCAACGAGGTGCGTGAGGGACTGGAGGATTTTGCACGGATCTATGGGATTAATTTGAAGTAGGCAGCAGTTGTACGGCGCCACACATCGTACCGAGATGTGTGGCGCTGTATTTTTTTACAAAATAATCAATATTTATAAAGTTGTTTTTATTTATATTTCAAACAGGTTACAATTTCTCCCCCAAAAAGGTGAACAAAGTTTTGACATTGCAATATATTAATTGAACAAAGTTCGATTACTTCCGTCAAAATACGTTTACAATTAGATGGAAAAATGATACTGTGTATATGTCACTGGATTTTCCTTGGGAACGGAAAATAGAATCCATTCACATCATAATTTCAACAAAAGAATAACAAATTTACTAAGAGTTTGTGAAAAACCGCCTTTTGATGGGAAAACGTGATAGGATGAATATAGAAAAACGCAGTTGAATGATCATTTGGGAGAGAGGAAGAGAAGAATTTATGGCCGGTTTAATTCGCACACGACAGCTTTGCAAGACCTACGGTACGGGGGAAAACGCGGTACACGCCCTGCTGCCGTGCGATCTGAAAATCATGGAGGGCGAAACGGTGGCCGTCGTCGGCGCGAGCGGTTCGGGCAAGTCGACGCTGCTGCACCTGCTCGGCGGGCTGGACACCCCCACCTCAGGCCAGATTCTCTTCCGGGGCAAGGAGCTCAGCGCGCTGGATGACAGCGCGCTGAGCGAATTCCGCCGCAGGCATGTGGGTTTTGTGTTCCAGAACTACAACCTGGTGCCGGAGCTCACGGCGGGGGAGAATATTGAACTGCCTCTCCTGCTCGACGGCAAAAGGCCGGATCGGGACTATCTCGATTCCGTGATCGACCGCCTCGGCCTGCGCGGCCGCCTGGCGCACTATCCCGGAGAGCTCTCCGGCGGCCAGCAGCAGCGGGTGGCCATCGCCCGCGCGCTCAGCGCCCGGCCGGAGTTGCTGCTGTGCGATGAGCCCACCGGCAACCTCGACTCCGCTACGGGACGGGAAGTCGTCCGATTGCTGCACGACGTCTCGGAGGAGAGTGAGATTGCCCTGGTTCTCGTCACGCATGACCGGGAGGTGGCGTCCACGGCACAGCGCGTGCTCACCATTGCGGATGGTCAGGTAGGCGGTGATCTGTATGCGTGCTGAATGGAAGCTGGCGCGTGCCTATCTCCGGCGCCATTGGCGGCAGTTTGCGTCGCTGTCCGCATGTGTGGCCGTGTTCCTGGCGGCGGTCTTCAGCTTGCAAATGTTTTTCCTGGCCTATAACGACTGGACGCAGGAGCAGTATTATCAGGCGTACGGCCACTGGGAA
>USLQ01000319.1 GCA_900555545.1 uncultured Oscillospiraceae bacterium
TCACCCGCTTCATCGTCAACCAGCCATGCTTGAGGACGGTCCCCGGGCTGTAGATAATCATCCGCGGCCCAGAGTAACGCATCACGTCCCCAATTCTTTTCTGCATTTCCGGCTTACTGCGGAAGCACTGCACTTTACACTCGGAGCAGAAGGTCTTCGTCTCCATAAACGGGCACCTATCAATCCGCATGGCGCTAAAATCCGCCAGCTCCTGACATTCGGGGCAGAGCTTTCCCTTTGCCGTCTTATGTTTATGATGGCAGTAAAACTCAATCATGAATCGGACGCCGGCCTTTTCTTTTTCGCGCTTGGCGCGCACCGCATCGCTATCTGCCATATCAGCTCATCCTCCCATTCTCTACGGAATAAACCTGATCGGCTATCTTCATGGTAGAAGCGCGGTGGGAGACAAGAACCACCGTCTTATTTCCGCGCTCCTCGTTGAGCGACTTCAAAATGACGCCCTCGTTCAAGCTGTCCAGATTGCTGGTCGGCTCGTCGAGCAAGATCAGGTCCGCATCGTGCAGGAATGCCCGCGCCAGCCCGATCCGCTGTTTTTCACCGTCGGAGAGCGTGTCGCCCAGCTCGCCTACTGGGGTGTCATACCCTTGAGGCAGCGTCATAATAAAATCGTGTACGGACGCCTTTTTGCACGCTGCCACGACCTCCTCATGGGTCGCATCCGGCTTTGCCAGGCGGATGTTCTCCTCAATACTGTCGCGGAACAGGTACGTCTCCTGCGTAACAAAGCTCTCCATACCGCGCAAACTGGTCGTATTGATTCGCCGGATATCCGTACCCGAAATCCGAATTTTTCCGCCCTCAACATCCCAGAAGCGCATCATCAGCTTTAAAAGCGTAGACTTTCCGCTCCCGCTCCTGCCGGTGATGCCGATCACCTTATTTTTCGGAACGGTCAGGCTCATGTCGCGGAGGATCGGCTCGCTGCCATAGGAGAAGTCGACATTCTCACACTCCAAACCGTAAAATTGGATGTTCTGTCCGTCTGTGACCTCCTCTACCTCCGGGTTCTCATCCAGAATATCCATCACGCGATTGCCGGCGGCAAAAGTCTGCTGAAGGGTGTTGCCCAGATTGGCGAGTGCCACCACCGGGCCAAAGGAGCCCATCATGGCGATGGTCGCGATCAGCACACCGTCAAAGCCGAGCTGATTGTTCCGATACAGGAGGATCGCCGCCAGCAGAACCGCCGTACTGAACAGCAGGATTACACCGTTGGTGACCGCGGCATTGATACCGGCGTTCCGCTTGAGGACGGCGTCCTTTTTCAGCAGGCTGTCAGTACGGCTGTTGATCTCCTCCAGGCGTTTCTCACCGGTGCCGTATTGCTGGCTCTCCTTCAGCCCTCGTATGCTGTCAAGTACGCAGCTGTTCAAATCGCCCATCTCCATGCGGAAATTCAGGCCGCGGTCGCCGCCGATTCTGGTGGAGGCCATCGGGATAATAACGCCCACCACAAAGTACCCGAGCGCGGCGATCAGACCGAGCGCCCAGTGATAGCTGCCGATGAACGCCGACATAATGACGGACATGATCAGCGCGATCGCAATCGGGGAGATCGTGTGTGCATAGAATACCTCGAGCAATTCCGTGTCCGAGGTGATCAGGCCAATCAGATTGCCCCTGTCCTTGCCCTCCAGCTTGGCGGGGCAGAGGCGGCGCAATGCGCCAAAAATCTTATCCCGGATCATCGCAAGGAGCTTGAATGCCAGATAGTGGTTGCACGACTGCTCACAGTAGCGCAGCACCCCGCGCAAAACGGCAAAAACCGCTACACTCACAAAAATCGCCGTCAGGCCGAGCACCGGCTCATAGGCAATAGCCCCCTGCGATGCCAGAATATCCAAAATAGCGTATCCGCCAAAGATTGTAATAAAAGTGGCGCACAAAAATCCGAGTACCCCCGTCAGGATGGCAATCAACATAAATGGAACCAACGGCCTTACCAGCTGGAGCAGGCGGACCATGATGACAACCCCGCTCCTTCTCTTCCCGTTCTTCATTGCGCGCCCTCCCTTGCATAGTTCTCCAGGCTCATCTGGCTGTTCCACAGCCTGCTGTACACGCCGTGTCCGGCGAGCAATTTCTCATGCGTGCCGCTCTCCGCCACATTACCGTGATCCAAGACATAGATTTGATTCGCCTCTACCACATTGGCCAGCCGGTGGGAAATCAGGATGACCGTCTTCGTCCTGGCCAGCTCCCGGATGGTGTCCATGATGTCATTTTCGCTCTCCACATCGATGTTGGAGGTGGCCTCATCAAAAATATAGACCGGGCTGTCATGCAGCAGCGCCCGCGCGAGCGCCAGCC
>USLQ01000320.1 GCA_900555545.1 uncultured Oscillospiraceae bacterium
ACCGTTCCTTAAATGCCGCGCTAAAAGCCGCCGGCGAAGAGTAACCAATACGTGCTGCACACTGCCCAATCGAGAGCTCCCCAGCCTCCAACAAAGTGGCAGCCATGGCCATTTTGGACTCATAACGCAGCTTTTTAAAGGAATAACCATAGTAATTTTGAATGATTCGTTCTGCTTGGCGCGGGCATACCCCCAGATCATCCGCCAACTCCTCCAGCGCCATCTGGCTGCAGTCGGCTGCGAGAAGCGTATCCAAAATCCAGGATCGGCTCTCATTTAAATCTCCCTCCTGCTGAGGATCGGGGGATTGGGTGCTGCTGGGTTCATACAGCCGGACAATCTGGGCAACGAGTTGAATCGTCAGTGCGCACAACATCTGTTCCCGGCACAAATCATTCTTCCTGTTTTCGACTACAATCTGGTGGAACAGCCGGCGCACACTGTCTCCACCTTTCCCAATCCAAAATGGTCTTGAGGCAAAAGCCCGTACAGCCTCATCCCGCCCGACGTCAGAAATTTTCAAATAGACACACAGTTCATGCACAGGATCCTCAGGTGATGAGAGTTGCTTGTGCATCACATTCGGCCCTGTGATAAACAACGCATCCCTCGTTAGATTGTACCTTCCCTGCTCCGTCTCCAATGTGCCGGTTCCACTGTCGACATAATGAATCTCATAGCCGTTCTTCGCGTGTGCGTGCATCCGAATGATCGGCTCCAATGTGCCGGAAAAAACTTTGAATATCTGGATCTTGCTCCTGTTGTAGTGAAAGGTAACCGTCATCCTGCCCGCACCCCTCAAACCAAAATTGCTGATTATATTATATCTGTTTCATAAGGAAGTGACAAGAATTTTTTTATTTCAAACGACATTGATTTAAAATAGTTGTCGTATCAAGTCATTTAATTATAATGCACAAAATATTATAATAAATAAAACCATATTTATAATAAATATTACGATATCTTGACTTATGCCTTTCTTATTAGGGGACAATAGACAATAGATGGGATTGATTAAGTGACGCATTTTCCCGTCGTTTGCCATATGGAGCGGGTTGCTCCACCAAATTGATATTTGACCAGACGGGAGGGAATAGCATGAATGAACTCGGATTTTACGTGGTAACGGACACCCACTACTATGACACCTCGTTCAAAGCGAGTGGGAAAGCCTATGAGGATCGAAGCCGGACAGATCAGAAGTGCGTCGCCGAGACAGGGGCAATCCTCGACGCAGCCTTTGAACAGATTTTGCAGGAGGATGGGCCGGAGATTATCCTGATCCCCGGCGATCTGGTATACCGCGGCGAATATCTCAGCCATGTTGGCTTTCGAAAAAAATTATACCACCTGCGGGAGCATGGCAAGCGCATTTACCTGATCACAGCGCGCCATGATTATGCGGAACACCAGAGCCCTGTAGAATTCGACGGGGACCAGCTCATCCCTGTTGAGGGGATGCCGCGTGAAAAGCTGCGGGATTTTTATCGCGAGTTTGGTTTTGATGAGGCCATTTCCGAGCACCGGGACTCCATGTCCTATGTCGTACAGCTCCAGGATGGATACCGCCTGCTGGCGCTCAACTGCGACGGCGACTGCAAGGACTTTAAAGGGCTGTGGGATGACCAGATGGCGTGGGCGCTCGAGGAAATCAAAAGGGCGCACGAGGCGGGCGACTACATATTCGCCATGACGCACTATCCGCTGCTTCCGTTTTCCCCTGTGATGAATCTAATTGGCGATGCCAAACTGACCGACTGGGAAAAGCGCGCCAATGAATTGGCGGACGCGGGCCTGAGTTTGATCTTTACCGGACATATGCATGCCCAGGCACTCACCCAGTACACCACCAAAAACGGAAACACCATCACGGATGTCCAGACCGGATGCATCGTCGGATGTCCCTGTGCTTACCGCCGGGTGACCATTGACGATCAAAAGGTACATATACACTCCTACACGGTGGAGGATTTTGACTACGACAAGGGCGGCCGTACAGCACAGGAATATTTTCAGTGGCGCTTTGACCGAATGATTACGGACATCATCGATGCGATGGCGTACGACTTTGCCTTCTTCCCCCGCCTGTTCGGAGGACCGGAGAAAAACAAAAAATTAAAAATCCCCATCACTGCGGTGGGCAAGCTGCTGCAAAAGCTGACCCTGCGGCAACTGGGGCGGATGATGTGTTTCCGGGTAGACCCAAGCATCGGGGACCGGCTGGTCAAGGACGTGGCCGTGGAGTTGGTACGGAATATTTTTGTGGGCAATGAGCCATATGTCCCAGGGACCCCGATGTACGAGGCAGTAGCCAAATTCCTACGGCGG
>USLQ01000321.1 GCA_900555545.1 uncultured Oscillospiraceae bacterium
CCGGCCGATTGTCAATACATCCGTGCGCCTATCCTTTCAATTCATCTCAAAAAAAAGTGGTGCAAGCGGCGTAACCGACCTCTCGCTGGAAATTCCAGGAATCTACGGCCCCCGCAGGCAGGCTGCACTGCCCGTCATTCCGGAACCGGCCCAGTGGCACGCCGCCAACCGTGGATGTAATACATTGGAAGAGATCAGCACTATCACCTACACAGATGGTGCGCGTGAAGCGGCACATGCCTTTGCTGAGGAGCTGGAAGAACTGACGGAAACAATCCTCTCAGCGTCCTCAGCCACCTCCGCCGCCGAGCACACTATTTTTTTTGAACGAACGCCAGATCTCTCTCATCTGGGGGAGGAGGGATACCAAATCATTTCCAGCCGCCTTGGCATCCATGTCCAGGCACCCGAAAAGGCCGGACTGCTCTGGGCTGGAAAAACGATTTTGCAACTCCTGCTGCAGGGTGGTTTCCCCTACGGCGATCTGCGTGACTACCCCCGATACCCCGTACGCGGCTTTATGCTTGACGTTGGGCGGCGTCCGGTCTCAATGGATACGCTGCACAAAATCGTTCGCTTCATGTCCTGGTTTAAGATGAACGATTTCCAAGTCCATCTGAGCGATAATTACATCTGGCTGGAGGACTACGCCCAGGAGGGGGACGACTCCACCTTTGACGCCTATGAGGCTTTCCGGCTGGAATCCTCCATCCGGAATCGAGACGGGGACTCCCCCACCGCGAAGGATTACGCCTATTCTAAGGCGGAGTTCCGCAGCTTTATCGAATGGTCCAAAGACCAGGGGGTTCGGATTGTGCCGGAGATTGATGTCCCGGCCCACGCGCTGTCCTTTGCCAAGCTGTTCCCGGAGCACACCGTTTATGGCAAGCGCTCTCCACTCTGCAAGAACCGCCCGCTGACCGATCACCTGGATGTCAGCCGCCCGGAGACCATCGAATTCATCAAACGTATTTTTGATGACTACACAGGCGGCAGCGAACCGGTCTTTCCGCCCAATGTCACAGTCCATGTCGGCGCAGATGAATTTTTGAGTGATTATGCGGCATACCGCCGGTTCTTCAATGAGATCATCCCGCATATCAAAAAAACCAATCCCGTGCGCGCGTGGGGCGGCCTGACCTGGATCAAGGATCAGCCGGAGACGCCCATTTGCCCAGAAGCCGTTGAAGGAGTACAGATCAACCTCTGGTCCAGCGACTGGGCCGATGGCCTGGAGATGTACCAAATGGGGTTCGACCTTATCAATACAATCGATGATTACCTCTATATGGTTCCAAACGGCACCGGACGGCGCGGCAGCTATACCGATCTGCTCAACAAAGAGCGCATCTTCAGGGAATTCAGCCCCAGCCGTGTCCGCGTCAAAGGCGGCCAATACGCCGAACTCCCCGCGGGTGAAAAACGGATGCTCGGCGGTACATTTGCCATTTGGAACGATAATATTGATAAACGCGCCAGCGGCCTGTCAGAGGACGATCTGTTTGACCGCTTCTGGGACGCTCTGCCGCTGATGGCCGAAAAAACGTGGGGAGTCTGTACGGGGAGATCCGGCGTGCGGGAAATCGACGCCCTGGCGAAAAAATGGCCGGATATTATGGAAAAGCCCTTCACCGGCACCCTAAAGCTCCGCCCGATCTTGTGCGAAAATCATCACGCAGATCCGGCTGTCAACGTCCTGTTCCTATTGGGTGGCGAAAGCTATGTTAAAACCAACGAACCACCCTTCCCCATCGGAACTACGATGACGTTGGATATCGAGTTTGAGGAAATTGTCCCCAACCAGATCATCATGGAGGGCGATGCGCCCTACGGCACCTATGACATCCGTCTGACGGAAGATGGGAAGCTCGGCTTTACGCGCGAGGGATATACCTACGAATTCAATTATATCCCCCCAACCGGCCAGCGCCTACACCTGAAGATCATTACCAAGCCGCAAAAGACAATTTTACAGATAGGTACTTTCCTGCGCAAAAAAGCCCGCGGAACATTCACTCATGATGGTGTCGTCCGTTGTAAAAAGCTGAAAAACGCCTCTTTTTCCATCCCATGTATGTATCTCGGCTCCCGGACAAACGCCGTCAAAGCCAGGATTTATCGCATCTCTTTCCACCGGAATTGAGCACTGCGCTGTGCGCGGGAGTTTTTTTCTCCCGCGCACAGAAAAAGTCGAAAAAAGTACTTGATTTTTTTATTCGGCAATGGTATAATACTTTTACACTTTTCAGGAACGCATCAAACGTTCCCACAGTCGGTGTTTATTACGATGAGGGTCCACCCGTTCCCATTCCGAACACGGTA
>USLQ01000322.1 GCA_900555545.1 uncultured Oscillospiraceae bacterium
TCCGCCTGTTTTATTGACAGGGATTTATAACAGCTTAACGATGGATAGGGGATGTTGAATCATGGCTGAGGAAAATAACGTGTTGGAAAACGAGCAGGAGCAGGTCTCGGAGAATGAACTGCGCCAGATCCGCGTGGATAAGCTCCAGGCGATGCGTGACGCGGGCTTTGATCCATTTACGATCACCACGGCACGCCAGACACACCATGCGCAGGAGATCCGCGACAATTTTGAGCAGCTGGAAAATCAGACGGTCTGTATCGCGGGCCGGATGATGTCCCGCCGTGACATGGGCAAGGCCAACTTTATTGATGTAAGTGACAAGACAGGCCGCATGCAGGTCTATGTCCGCATTAACGACGTGGGCGAGGAGGCCTTTGCGGAGTTTAAAAAGTGGGATATTGGCGATCTGGTGGAGGTGGAAGGCTTTGTCTTCCGTACCCGGAGGGGTGAAATTTCCGTTCACGCCCAGCGGATACGTCTGCTCTCCAAATCCCTGTTGCCGCTGCCGGAGAAGTTCCATGGTCTGAAGGACACGGACTCCCGCTACCGCCGCCGGTATCTGGATCTGATTATGAATCCGGAGGTCAAGGATACTTTTATCAAGCGCAGTGCGATCATCTCCTCCATCCGCCGCTTTTTGGAGGAGAAGGGCTTTGTCGAGGTGGAAACCCCCACGCTCAACACAATCCCCGGCGGTGCGACTGCGCGCCCATTCATCACGCACCACAATACGCTCGATCTGGATCTCTATCTGCGGATTGCGCCGGAGCTCTATCTCAAACGCCTGATCGTGGGCGGGATGGAGCGCGTGTTTGAGATCGGCCGCATGTTCCGCAACGAGGGGATGGATGTGCGCCACAACCCCGAGTTCACGCTCATGGAGCTTTATCAGGCTTACACGGACTATAACGGCATGATGGATATCTGTGAGCAAATCATCCGCCGTGCAGCACAGGAGGCCTGTGGCACGCTGCATATCACCTATCAGGGGGAGGAGATCGATCTCGAGACGCCCTTTGCCCGCATGACCATGCTTGAGTCCATTGAGAAATATACGGGCGTGGACTTCAATCAGTTCCGTGGGAACGATGCCGCCGCCCGTGAGGCCGCCAAAAAGCTGAATGTCCCCGATATCAAGGACATCTACACCTGGGGTAAGGTGGTCTCCGAGGTGTTCGAGGCCTACGTGGAGGATAAGCTTGTCCAGCCGACCTTTATTCTCGACTATCCGGTAGAGGTCTCCCCGTTGACCAAGAAAAAGCCGTCTGATCCGGCGCTGACCGAGCGGTTCGAGGTGTTCATCACCCGGCGCGAGTTTGGTAACGCGTATTCTGAGCTCAACGACCCAATCGACCAGCTCGAGCGCTTTAAGGCCCAGATGGCCCTGCGTGACGCGGGTGACGACGAGGCCAATATGCTCGATAGCGACTTTGTTACGGCGCTCGAATATGGTATGCCGCCCACGGGCGGCCTCGGCATGGGCATCGACCGCCTGGTGATGCTGCTGACCGATTCTGCCTCCATCCGCGATGTGCTGCTGTTCCCGACCATGAAACCGATCGAGGAGTAAAATTCAAAACGTTTTTTGGAGGCGGGAGTGATAGGGACTTTGACAGTTTATTCATTCCAAATTTGGTTCAATATTGATGGTTGTGACAATATTTTGCAGGACTTCAATCCTTAAGGATTGAAGTCCTGCTTTTTTATTTCTACATTCGCGATCTTTTCTTATGGTAAAAACCAGTCAGAGGGAGAAAAATTAATGAAATGAAAAACCTACTATTAGATAATCAGGAACGCTCAAGGATCCAATAGAATCAAATGATAAAACACTTACCAATCTTTGTAAGCAGAAAAGAAGAGACGAGTTTTTCCATAACTTGAGGACGGTCAATCGGGGATGAGGTTTGCTGCGCGTACCCTCATGCATACAGTTTCCTTTCTAGTTTCTATTTGGTTAAAAAGGTCATTTTTAGAGTTAAAAGTGAAAAAAGCATTGAATGAAGTAAATGAACTGTGGTAGAACCATGATGAAGGTGAGTAGTTTTATGTTGAAAAAGTGTGCTAAAAGGCTTTCTTCTCATTTTATCAAAAGAGGAGATATTTCTGAAGACGAACGAGAAGTGTATGATTATTGCTTTGAGATTTTTTTGTCCACATTATTAAATGGGGCCTTTTTGGTATGTGCAGGCTTAGTGTTAAAAATGCTGCTCGAAACGCTACTATTTGTTATCAGCTTTGTCGCCTTTCGAATGGTTGGGGGCGGATTCCATTCCGCTACGCATTTCCGTTGTTTTCTGACTTTGGCGGGTG
>USLQ01000323.1 GCA_900555545.1 uncultured Oscillospiraceae bacterium
CGCTCGTCAATGGAAAAGAGGTCTATGGTACGATCGTCCCGGGTACAAAAACCTGGTCGGCGACGGGCCGCCATCAGATCGAGATTCAACTCAATCAAGGTGTTAATACAATACGCCTCTCCAATCCGATTGCCAATAATATTGATTCCGCCGCCAAGCAGTACACCAATATGGGCTTGGAACTCAAAAAAGCCACGGTCCGTGTTGCGGCGGAGACAGGCCTCCCGGAGAAGCCGATTGTCTTTTCCATCTGTGAATGGGGATTCCGCAAGCCGTGGCTCTGGGGCGCCAGAGCGGGCAATATGTGGCGTACTACAGGGGATATCTGCGCCAAGTGGGAGTCGATCCTCGCTATCTATGAGCGCACGGTGCGCCTGAATCAATATGCTGGCCCCGGTGGGTTTAATGATCCCGATATGTTGGAGGTCGGAAACGGCGATCTGACTTATGAAGAGAACAAGGCTCACTTTACCCTCTGGTGCATGATGGCAGCACCGCTGGTGCTGGGCAATGATATCCGCAAGCTGCGCGGCCCGGATGGGACGATCAACCGGGAGGACAAGGTGCTCAAAATCATTACCAACCGGGATTTGATCGCAGTCGATCAGGATCCGCTCGGGATTCAATGCTTCCGCTACCGTTCCAACGGGCTGACGGACGTCCTGGTCAAGCCGTTGGCTGGCGATGCAGCTGCAGTATGCTTCTTTAATAAGTCCGGTAAATCCAGAACAATGTCCGAAAGTCTGCGCGCCATCGCCGGCCGGATGGAGGTTCGCCTGCCGCACGAGGGTTATTATCAGGTGACAGACCTGTGGGATAAGACGGTGACCACCGTAGCGGATACGCTTTCGGCAGAGGTTCCGAGCCATGGGGTACGGGTATTCCGCATTTCCCGCGTCGGCGCTTAAAAACAATGATTGCACTGCCGCCCGGGTACGCCCGGGCGACCTGTTTGCCCGAGCTGTTCAGGTGTGGATGGACGAATGCAGAAGTGGAGGAACAAGCATGCTGACCAGAATTAAGACTTTTTTGCGCCGGATGCGTAGCTTTAACTTTAAGCGGCTATGGATGCTGGTGTCGGAGACGGCGGAGGAGTCCGGCCGCAATAAAATTGCCCTGTTGATCGACATGATCTGGTGTGCCGTTTACTATGGCACTGGTTATCTGGACTACCGTGTTTTTGGATTTGCCTGGATCCGTGATCGTGCCAAGCGCAAAACCTTTATGACCATGAATCATAATTTACAGCTGGTGCGCAACGTCAACGACAAGGCTTATGATGCCATTTTTACGGATAAGGCGCGGTTTAACACGCGCTTTTCTGAATTTATCGGACGCCAGTGGCTGGACCTGCGCAACAGCGATTTTCCCGAGTTTGAGGCATTCATCCGGGATAAAAAATTTATTTTTGCCAAAGTGACAGACGGCTTCGGCGGTGTAGGGGTAGAGCGTTTGTGCGTCTCCCAGTACGACAATAAAAAGGATTTATACGATACACTGCTCGATCACCGTCAGTTTATTATTGAGGAGCGAATCCCGCAGCATCCCGAGATGGATCGCCTCTGCCCGACTTCCATCAACACACTGCGGATTACAACCGTTCTCGCCAAGGGGCAGGCGCATGTGATGTATGCCCTGGTGCGGATGGGCAACGGGACCAAAGCTGTGGATAACATCTCCAGCGGCGGTATGTATTGCCGTGTCGGGGAGGATGGGGTGATCCACGTGCCGGCCTTTTGTGACAAGACGGGAATGTGCTATGATACGCACCCTTCTACCGGGACTAAACTGATTGGTTTTTCCATTCCGTTTTTTAAGGAGTCGGTCGAACTGGTAAAAAAGGCGGCGCATGTGGTGCCACAGATCCGGTATGTCGGCTGGGATGTCGCCATTACGCCGGACGGCCCCGTCCTGGTCGAGGGCAATACGATCCCCGGATATGACATGTGCCAAAATTACTATCACCAGGGGGAGCAGCATGAGGGGATCCTCCCGCGCTTCCGCGCAGTATTTGGGGAGAATCTCTCTGATTTTTCCTGATCCAATCAAAGAGTTCGAGGCGGACGCATCTGAAATGATGCGCCCGCCTTTTGTCGTGCTGAGGAAAAAGATAGCATCGAAGGGCGATTCTTGTTCGATTTGTATAGGAAGTTTTTAAAGAGAAGGTATTGCTTTATCAGGGGAAAGGGGCTATAATAATTCCAAGTGGTGGATTTAGGGGAGAAAAGGTGGATTTTCCCACAGTTTCCACGGCCTGCCGGTGGAAAGTTTTCTGACCGGGTCAGAACAACAAAATGGGGGTGAAGATACGAT
>USLQ01000324.1 GCA_900555545.1 uncultured Oscillospiraceae bacterium
TTGTGCAGGTAATAGACCTGCCCACCACGCCGCAGCTCGCGCTCCATCGCCTCACGCAGAATCCCCTCATCGTGCTCGATTACATAGGTCTGCACCGGGAAGCGGCCCATGGGCGCCTCCTCGATGATAGACATATCACGAATCCCGGACATGGCCATATTCAGCGTGCGCGGGATGGGCGTAGCCGACAGGGTGAGCACATCCACGGTGGGGAAGAGGGTCTTTAGCTTTTCCTTCTGCGCTACGCCAAAACGCTGCTCCTCATCGATGATGAGCAGTCCCAAGTCGCGGAACTTGATGTCCTTGGAGATCAGGCGGTGCGTGCCAACGACAATATCCACGCTTCCACGGCGCAGGCCGTCGATAGCGCGCTTGCTCTCCTTGGGGGTTGTAAAGCGCGACAGGAGCGCCGCCTCCACCGGGAATCCCTCAAACCGGCGCAGGACCGTCTGATAGTGCTGGAAGGCCAGGATAGTAGTCGGAACGAGAATTGCACATTGTTTACCATCCGCGATGCACTTAAAGGCCGCGCGCAGGGCGACCTCCGTCTTACCGAAGCCCACGTCCCCGCAGAGCAGGCGGTCCATGGGGTGCGGCCGCTCCATATCCTTCTTAATCTCATAGATGCACCGCAGCTGATCGTCGGTCTCGTCGTACTCAAAGCGCGCCTCAAAATCGCGCTGCATATCCGTATCCGCGGAGAAGGCGTAGCCCGGCGTACTCATCCGTTTGGCGTACAGGGCGGTGAGCTCCTTGGCCATATCCTGTACAGCTGCCCGTACACGGCTTCGGGTCTTGGCCCAGTCCGTGCCGCCAAGGCGGTTAAGTTTGACGGATTTGGCCCCGCTGTCCTCGCCCGGGGCGATATATTTGGACACCAGATCGAGCTGTGTGACCGGCACATAGAGGATATCATCCTTTAAATACCGGATCTTGATATAATCCTTGGTCACGCCGCTGACATCCAGCTTATGGATCCCCTCAAATACACCGATCCCGTGTACATTGTGGACAATATAGTCCCCCCGGTGCAGTTCCTCCAGCGAGTGGATCCGGTTCTTGGCCTCCACCTTGGCGCGGGACTTGCGCCGCACCGTGTTCACCTTGGCATACGTAGTAATGGATAGATGGAGATCGTCATATTCGGCGCCGCCGCTGAGTGCACCTGGCATTACGCTGACCGAGTGCGGGGGCAGTTGGGCGGGCGGCTCCAAGTAGAGCGTACAGCGCACGGCTTCGTGTTCCAACTCCTGAGCCACGGCGCGTGCGCCCTTCTCCGTTCCGGCAAAGATCACACATGTATAGTCCTGCTTGAGCAATGGGATCAGATCGTCCCGCAGTGCCTGCACGGAACCATTCCACGGGGAGGTGCGGCGGCACGTCATCGTGATCAGATCCCGCACGGGCGTATCAAAACTACCACGGGCAAAAGTGTCCAGGTAGACGGCTCCGAATTTTTCATACAGGGCGGTTACCCTGGAAAATTCTATGTTGTACGTGTCAAGGCCTTTACAGAGTGTCCCATCCTCGAAGAGAGCCTTTATCTCCTCGTTCATCAGCTTTTGCAGGTCGCGTGCCCTGTGGGCCACATCCCCCGAATCAAAGACGAAGAACATCCCGTCCGATGGCAGATAGTCCGTCAGTGTGGCCGGATGCTCATAAGCCAATGGCAAATATTTATCCGGAGCCGTCTCCTCCCTCGCTTCAATTCGCTCCGCATCGCGTTGGAGCAGCTCACGTGCCCGGACAGCCTTGCCCTTGAGTGAAGCGGCAAAAGCCCGTATCTTTTCCGCAAGCGCCTGTGGGGAGTCAAACAGGATCTCCCGCACCGGCGTGACGGCCACCTCCGGCAGCCGCTCGCCGCGCCGGTGGCTCTCCCGGTCAAAGGCCGCAATCGTATCAATCTCATCCCCAAACAGCTCCACGCGCACGGGCTGCTTGAGCTCCGGCGGGAAGAAGTCGATAATCCCACCGCGTACGGAAAAGAGGCCGATCCCATCCACCTGGGCCGCACGCGTATAGCCGGCGCGCATCAGAGCGGCCGCGATGGAGTCGGACTCCACCTCATCCCCCTCGTGTAGCACCAAGCATCTCCGTTCCAGCTCCTCCGGCGGGATCGTGAGCTGCACCAGTGCATCAATCGGACAGAACACAGCTGTGTAATCCCCGCTGAGCATACGTGCCATGACGCCGAGGCGCGCCTGCTCATATTCGCGGGACTGGCCGCTGACCTCGCGAAAAGCGAAGTCACGCGCAGGAAATACGAATGCGCCATCCCTGCC
>USLQ01000325.1 GCA_900555545.1 uncultured Oscillospiraceae bacterium
TCCGGTCACTCGCCCTCTGGGGAAAAAGTTAGGCGCCAAGCAGCCCATTCTGGCAGACATTGACCATTTTGTCCTCTCCATGATCGGGGATGAGCATCAGAGGGACTATCAGGCCGTTATTAACCGTTGATTTGAAGAAGGGAGTTTTAGAAAATGAATACCACCCTGCAACATGCAGACCCAAACAAAAAATACGTAAAGACAAGCGAGTTTGTCCTCTATTTGATGGCTGTGTTTTTCTACTCGAATTTAAACGGCCAGTTGGGCTCCTATCGGAACGCTTTCCTCGTAAACGTGCTGCTCCTGCCCGATACACAGACTTCTCTCTACAATGCATTGATTAACGTGATCCCCTTTGTACTAAATTTCTTTATCGTCATGTACATGGACGGGCGAAAAATGGGCAAGCACGGCAAATTCCGCCCTGTCGGAATGCTCGTCGCAGCACCCATGGGCATCCTGCTGGTGCTCAGCTTTTGGGCGCCTAAGGGGCTGACAGGTACGTTGCTGATGATCTATCTGGTAACGGTAGCCGTCCTCTACTCCGGGCTGAACACCTTTGCCAATTCCGTCAACCTGGTGGCCAATGTCATGTCCCCCAACATGAAAGAGCGCGACACAGTGATCTCCTTCCGCGGGATTTCCTCCGCCGTCGGCAACTCTGCGCCTCTGGTCATCACCCTGGTGATCGGCCTGTTTGTGGAGGACGAGGGCACACAGTACATTATCGGTGCGGCGCTGTGCGGCGTGGTCGGGATCCTGACCATGCTGCTCGGAATGAACGCCGTCCACGAGCGCGTCGTCTATACCAACGAACACAAAAACCCCCTGGTAGGATTCCGGGATATTCTGACTAACAAGTACGCCCTGCTCATCATTTTCAGCGAATTTTTAAAGAACTTCCGGCAGATCGCCACTTACATGGGTGTATTCCTGGCCGCGGCACTACTGGGCGGAACGGATAAGTACCTCTTCTTCGGCCTGCCGACCGGCATTGGTACCGCGGTCGGGATGCTGGTGATCAATTTCCTGCTGAAAAAGTTCAACTCCAAAGTCCTCTATATTGCCAGCGGTATCTATTCCATCCTGATCAACGGCGCGGCATTCGGGATCGGATACCTATACTTTACCCATCCCAGCACAATCCTGCAAATCCTGTTCATTGTATTCCTGTTCCTGATCGGACTACAGTTTGGCGCCTCCAATCTGCTGCCGAACATGTTCCAGGCGGACGTTCTGGAGGATATCGAGGTCAAGACCGGCAAGCGCCTGGACGCCTCCCTGCCCTTCGTGATCTCGATCGGCACTGTGATCAGCGGCACCATCGCCACTACACTGGCCCCGCGTATTCTGTACGGCGCCAATTCGATCATCCAGTATGTTCCGGACTCCGATGAACAATCCCTGCACACCAAGATTACGATGCTGTTCTTCTATACGGTATTCCACGGTATCATGATGTTCTTGGCAGGAGTTCCATTCTTCTTCTACAAGCTCACGGGCAAGACAAAGGAGGAGGTCCACGAGGCCTGCCTGCGTCAGCGTGAGCGCCTGGAGAAAAAGCAGCAAACAGATCCCGCTGCGTCTCAGGAATAAGATACTGTTTCTGTTCACAACACAAAAATTATCCCCCATTCCATCTGGTGGAATGGGGGATTTGATTTTTATGGCGTATTCAGATTTCATCCGGATGAAAAACCGATTGTTCCGTTTTAACAACATGGTGATTCCGGTCACAAAAGGCGATATCACAGCCGTGCGGACAAACGGTAAGATTGGCGCTGATATAATCCTTTTGCTTTTTGAGCGGCATTCCACCTATCAGAATATCACAGCATATTTTTCGCGTGTTGCGTTCCGCGTCTTGCCGCACCAGCTCCGTCTCGTGATAATGGCCGCCAATCAATAGCTGCGGGCGGTATTTTTGATTCAAAACGGCACACCAACGGTCATAGATCTCATTTTCAATATCAAATGGCCGGCGATCCCTCCCATAGTCCTCCGTATTTCGGATGGCAAAGGGAATATGGGAAAGGATAAAGCGATACTTGATGCCGTCCCCCTGAAGCTCCTCCCACGCCAAAGCTTCCAGATATGCCGTCTGCTCCAAGCGGAAGGGATGAAACGCCGCCGTCGATCCATATTCCCGGTGGCCGTCCTCCTTATCCTCCCCACAGTCCAACAACAGAAAACACATACAGCCCACATGGGCATAATAGTATGATCGCCCGTGCGCGCATGGATACAGCTCGGAAAGGCGCTCGGCCGCCGCACCGCG
>USLQ01000326.1 GCA_900555545.1 uncultured Oscillospiraceae bacterium
GTGTGGCGTAAGCCGTTTGAGCCGGGCGTGGCACACACCATGTTTTCACACAGCAAGAGCTTTACGAGTGTGGCCGTCGGTTTTGCGGTGCAGGAGGGCCTCCTTGCGCTGGATACAAAAGTGTGCGATATTTTTCCGGGCGTGGGCAAAAAAAGCCGCGCCGCGAAGTCCCTGACCGTGCGCCACCTGCTGATGATGTCCTCTGGTAAAATGGACAATCCGTGTTTATTCCTGAAATAAGATCCCGACTGGGTGCGGGATTTCCTCAAGCGGAATTTCCTGTTCCGCCCCGGGAAAAAGTTCCTTTATACCAGTGCGAATACCTATCTGCTGTGCGCCATTGTGCGCAAGGTGACGGGCCAAACGGTGACCGAATACCTGACCCCGCGCCTGTTTGAGCCGCTCGGCATCGACGTCCCGTTTTGGGAGACGGACCCCACCGGAACGGAGACAGGCGGCTGGGGCCTCCAGATCAAGACGGAGGATCAGGCCAAATTTATTCAGTGCTGTCTGGATGGCGGTATGTGGCAGGGGCGTCAGGTTATCCCCAAGCAGTGGCTGGATGCCGCGACCACCATGCAGATCCACAATGCCCCCGGCACGCTCGACAACCGCTGCGGCTATGGCTATCAGTTCTGGCAATGTCATATTGCCAACTCCTTCCGGGCGGATGGCCTCTACTCTCAGTTCGCCATCGCCCTGCGCGACTACGACGCCTGCATCGTCATCAACGGTGGGGAACCGGAGGAGCCCAAAACACTGGAGATTTTGTGGCGCCACTTCCCGGCCGGATTTTTTGACGGCTCCATGGAGCAGACGGCTGCGGAGCGCGAAAGCCTGCAACAGGCCATCGAGACATTTGAACTCCCTGCTGTGGAAGTTCAGCCCCGCAATCCGGAGTTGGAGCAGCGGATCGACGGGCGCACCATCCAGCTGAAAAAGCGCCGCTTTGCCAGCGTGATGGGGCCGGTCAACCTGCTTTTGATGGCGCGCAAGCCCGGTGGGATCAACGATCTGACGCTGCACTTTACCGACGACGGTTTGGAATTCTCCTGGCAGGAGCAGAACAGCCCGCGTAACACGCTGATTGCCGGGATGGATGGCCGGTACCGCAAGAGTACCGTCCAACTCAGCACCATGAAGCTGACCGTGGTGAGCCAGGCGGCTTGGCAGCCGGACGGTTCGCTGGAGCTGTTTATCCGTCCGCTGGAGTTGGTGCAGGCGCGCCGGATGATCTTCCGCTTTGATGGGGATAAGGTGAAGATCCACAGCAAGGCGGAGCACAGCCTGCGCAGGCTGATTACCTTCTACCTCGGCTTTATCGGTATGAAGACGGGGATTGAAAAGGGATTTGCGGCCCGCATGGCCGGAAAGATCGGGAGCCGGTTGGCTACGCCGGTCGTGGATCCGGATCTCCGGGGTACAATGCGCTAATTCCGATTGCCCATACAAGCTACTGATAAATTTGACGCCGCCGGTTCCTATAAAACCGGCGGCGTTTTATCCATTTTATCGTTTTGGTTTATAGGGTTTCGGAACGCCACTCTCCGTCAAAGATCTCATAATCTTCGGACAGGCCGTCGTTCTCAAACACGCGCAGCATAACCTCAAACCCGGGGGCGAGCTGATACCGGTTCAGGTCGGTACGCTTGATCCAAAATACCTTTCCCTCTTCGGAGGACTTCAGCTCCCCGCTGAACCGGCTCGTCCGGTACAGCAACACGATATAGCGGCGCCGGCCGCGCTTTTGAATCCACTGCTTGATGCCGCATAGCTCCAGATTCGAGATGTCCAGCCCCGTCTCCTCCTTGACCTCGCGGATCACAGAGCGGACGAAGGATTCGCCCTTTTCCACATGGCCGCCGGGGAAGGTCACGCCCGGCCAACCGCGGGCCACGCGGTCCTGCACGAGGATCTCATCCCCGTTACAGATCATGCACATATTGGTCAGAATGACGCGTTCACTCTCTCTCATTTGGCTGCCCCCTCAATGCGATATAGTCACAATTATGGCGAACGGAATCTGTCAGTCCAACTCGACGGGGACGCCCGCTCCGGTGTCGCGCTCCAGCAGGTCCGCCCACATTTCGTCCCCGAGATCGATGGCGAAAATTTCCTGCGCATACTCGCCCATCCGGCTGGGATAGAGCACGATCTCGTCCCCGAATGCCGCGATCAGGGTACTCGCCTTCTCCTCCTCCGAGGCGGCAAATTCCGGATTGCGGTCGTACAAGGGCGCCTCCAGGAAGCCCGCGCGCGCATCGGCGATGAAGCCATC
>USLQ01000327.1 GCA_900555545.1 uncultured Oscillospiraceae bacterium
CCGCTGCAACGGCGCCATTTACTGGCAGCTCAACGACTGTTGGCCCGTCAACTCCTGGGCCGGCATGGACTACCTGGGCGACTACAAAGCGCTGCACTACGCCGCACGCCGCTTTAATGAGCCAGTCGCCGTCAGCGTTCAGGACACCAAAAAACAAATCAAGCTCTTTGCCATCAACGACCGCATCGATAAATTCAGCGGCGTGCTGAAATACAGGGTCATTGAATTCGGAGGAAAAATCCTCAAAAAAGCCGAACAGGAAATTTCGATCCCCGGCGCGTCGAGTGAATGCATTGCCACCTTGAGCGTTCGCGATCTGTTGCAAGGGACAAACAGGCGCCGCGCCCTCCTGTATGTCGAGCTACTGCGCGATGGCAAGGTTATCTCCTCACGGATCGCTTTATTTGGTCCGGAGAAAAGGCTCCAGCTGCCCAAATGCGACTACGGCATCTCCGCCCAAATCGCAGAGGGAGAGGCAACGGTCACGATCAAGTCTGATCTGTTTGCGCGCAGTGTGTTCCTGTACAGCCCCTATGCGTCCGGAAATTTCAGCGATAACTTCCTGGATATTCTGCCCGGCGGCAGCATCACGGTCACCGTCCCCGTAAAGGAAGGCGTCACATTGGACAGCTTCCTGAGCAGCTTGTCCATCAAATCCATCGCCGATATCACAGATGTCAAGTCGGCTCTCACCGGCGCGCTCACACGCCTGAAAATTCTACTGATCCCGATCAACTTCGGCAACTGGATCTATTATCGGGCGCTGTAAGGCAGCACTCCCCTATTTTAATTTTGCAATGGCACAAGATATTTTGAGAGGAGACAGTCATATGCACAAGTATTCAAAAGAGGATATCCTCCGGATCGCGGAGGAGGAAAACGTCAAATTTGTCCGGCTACAATTTACCGATATCCACGGCCAGCCTAAGAATGTCGCCATCACGGTGCGCCAGCTGGAAAAAGCGCTGAACAACGAGTGCATGTTTGACGGCTCCTCCATCGAGGGTTTTGTGCGCATTGAGGAATCCGATATGTACCTGCGCCCTGATTACAACACGTTTGTCGTCTTTCCGTGGAGCGAAAGCGGCGCCCGGACAGCCCGTCTGATCTGTGACGTCTATAACCCGGATGGCACGCCATTTGAAGGGGATCCCCGCTACGTGCTCAAAAAGGAGATCGAGCACGCGGCCAGGCTCGGTTACACGTTCAACGTGGGACCGGAGTGCGAATTCTACCTGTTCCACATCGATGAGGAGGGGAACCCCACCACCATCACCAACGATAAGGGCGGTTATTTCGATCTGGCCCCCATTGACCGGGGCGAAGCCTGCCGGCGCGACATCTGCCTGACCCTTGAGGAGATGGGCTTTGAGATCGAGGCGTCCCACCACGAGGTGGCTGCCGGTCAGCACGAAATTGGCTTTAAGTACGACGAAGTGCTCGCCGCGGCCGACAATACGATCACTTTCCGATTTGTAGTCAAGACGATCGCCCTGCGCCATAACCTGCACGCCACCTTTATGCCCAAACCGATCTTCGGTGCCAGCGGTTCCGGTATGCACACCAATATGTCCCTGTTCCGGAACGGGAAAAATGCCTTTTATGACGAATCCGACGAGCTCGGCCTGAGCCAGGATGCCTACCACTTTATCGCCGGTCTCATCGACCATGTCAAGAGCATGTCCATCATCACGAATCCGCTCGTCAACTCCTACAAGCGTCTGGTTCCCGGTTACGAGGCGCCGGTATACATCGCTTGGTCCGCGCACAACCGCAGCCCGCTGATCCGCGTCCCCGCCTCACGTGGTGCGGCCACCCGCTTGGAGCTCCGCAACGCAGATCCGGCCTGTAACCCCTATCTGGAGATGGCTGTGTGCCTGGCCGCCGGCCTGGACGGAATCGAGCGCGGCTTGACGCCTCCACCGGCGATCGACTCCAACATCTACGCCATGACGCGCAAGGATCTGGAGAATACCAACATTGAGACGCTGCCCGCCAGCCTGCAGGAGGCCATCCGTGCCTTCAAGGGCGATCCTTTCATGATGAAGACACTGGGCGACCACGTATACAAAAAGTACCTACACGCCAAGCAGCATGAGTGGGATGAATACCGTATGCGTGTCTCCCAATGGGAGCTTGACAGCTATCTGAAAAAGTATTGATCTGTACGGAGGGCTAACCATGAATTATAAGGAAGAATTTATCACCTTTATGGTGGAGTCCGGTGTGTTGACCTTTGGCGACTTTGTCACCAAAAGCGGCCGTAAGACCCCCT
>USLQ01000328.1 GCA_900555545.1 uncultured Oscillospiraceae bacterium
CCCCGCCTTTTTAATTTGGCGCCGATTTATTTTTTCTTTCGCCTGCACAGGCGTTTCAACGCTTTTACGGCTTCAATCTGTACGATCGACAAGAGCGACAGCCCCACAGCAATCCCAAATTGATCCGCACCTAATGGGACCACCTGAAAGGCCGACTGCAACGGGGGAATCAACAGAATGCAGCCCACCAGCACCGCAGATACGGCAAACGACAGCCAGAGCCACGGGTTGTGCCCCTGCCCGCGCTGCCAAATTGGCGCGATATTCGAACGCTGATCCAGTGCGCGCAGCATCTGGGAAAAGGCCAGCACACAAAACGCCATCGTCTGTCCCGCGGCGGCAGAGCCCTCCGCCACGCCGATCCAATACGCCACAGTCGTCATCGCCGCGACAAAAATCCCCTGTGTCAGCACACGCCCGATCAAATCCTTTTCAAACAGTGTCCCGGAACGGACTGGCCGTTGGTGCATGATATCCCGCGCGGGCGGATCCACGCCGAGGGCGAGCGCCGGGAGCGTGGCTGTGGCCAGATTGACCCACAGGATATGTACCGCCTGAAGCGGGGCATCCCCGCAAAAAGGGTGGTGATCTCCGCAATATTTCCGGCCAGCAGGAATTGGATTACCTTTTGGATATTCCGGTAGACGCGCCGCCCCTCCCGGATGGCATAGGCGATTGTGGTAAAGCTGTCATCGAGCAGGATCATATCCGCCGCATCCTTGGCAACATCCGTGCCGCCGCGACCCATTGCCACGCCGATATCGGCGGCCTTGAGCGCCGGAGCGTCATTGACCCCGTCCCCCGTCATCGCGGCAACCTCGCCCGTACGCTGCAATGATCGGACAATCCGCAGCTTATCTGCCGGCGAAACCCGGGCAAATACCGCCGTGTGCGGCACGGCGCGGTCCAGATCCTCATCCCGCATCTGTTCCAATTCATCTCCCGTGAGCACACCGTCCCCGGGGCCGCAGATCCCGAGCTCCCCTGCGATGGCAAGGGCGGTATCCCGATGGTCGCCGGTGATCATCACCGTGCGGATCCCTGCCTCCCGGCAGGTGTGGACAGACTTTGCCACCTCCTTGCGCGGCGGATCGATCATCCCGACCGCGCCCAGGAAGACGAGCTCCCATTCGACGTCCGCTTCCTCATCCTCCGGCACCTGCGGCAGAATCCGGCTGGCAAAGCCGAGTACGCGCAGCGCGCGTTCCGACATCCTGTGGCAGGCCGTCAGGATGCTTTCCCGAACATCCTCAGTGAGGGGAACCTCCCCCGACGGGGTATGTACACGCGTACACCTATCCAGCAGCTCCTCTACCGCGCCCTTGGTATAGGCGATATTTTCCCCTCCGATTCGGTGCACTGTCGTCATGCGCTTACGGCCGGAGTCAAACGGCTGTTCAAACAGGCGCGGATACTGATCCTCCAGCATCTCATGGTCGATCCCGAACCCCCGAGCCAGATACAGCAGGGCTCCCTCCGTAGGGTCCCCGATGATCTCGCCGGCGTGATCCGGATCAAAGCTCGCATCATTGCACAGCGCAGCGGCATACATCATCTGTTCCAATGCGGGATCCCCCTCCAGATTTTGGGGCACGGGGGCAGCATCCACCTCACCGGAGGGGTTATATTGATAAATCTCTTTTACGGTCATTTTATTGAGCGTGAGCGTCCCGGTTTTATCACTGCAAATCACGGTGGCGCTCCCAAGCGTCTCTACGGCCGGCAGCTTGCGGATCAGCGCATTCTGACGCGCCATGCGCCGGACGCCCAGCGCCATGACAATCGTCGCCGTAGCGGGGAGGCCCTCCGGGATAATGGAGATCGCCAGCGAAATTGCCACAAGCAGCTGCGGCACCATCGGCCGGCCATACAGTGCGCCAATGGCGAAGATCAGCACACAGATCACCACGCCTACTGCGGTGAGCACCTTGCCCACTGCATTCAACTTACGTTTCAGCGGTGTGTCCGTGTCATCCTGGCTGTCGAGCATGGAGGCAACATCGCCCACCTGGGTCTGCATCCCCGTGGCGACAACGACGCCCTCCGCACGTCCATAGGTGACAATAGAGGAGGAATAGGCCATATTGCACCGGTCGGCCAGCGCGCACGACTCCGCCGGGCAGGAGTCCGCATCCTTTTCCACAGGGACGGACTCACCCGTCAGGGAGGCCTCCTGGATTTTGAGATTGGCCGAGTCGATTAGCCGCAGATCAGCCGGAACCATGTCCCCGTCGCGCAGCTGTACAATATCCCCCACGACCAGCTCCGCAGCCGG
>USLQ01000329.1 GCA_900555545.1 uncultured Oscillospiraceae bacterium
CCGCCGTTCGGCCGCCCGGTTCATCTCCGTCCGCTCGCGCCGTTTCACAGTGCGGGCCAGAAGTTTGACCTTTTCAAGAATGGCGTCCTTGCTTGTCCCGGTCTCGTCCGCCAGCCGCCCGGCGTAGATATCGCGCTCAATCGGATCAGCTGAGGCCAAAATCTTGGCTGCCGCCTCCAGAAAATCGCGGCGCCCATCCGCCGTGCGGACGTCGAAGCGGTCCCGCTCGCGCAGGAGCTTGTACTCAATCTCATTCGAGGCGCCCTGATACAGCGCGCGGAAGCGCTCCTTGCCGTGATTTTTGATAATCTCGTCCGGATCCTTCCCGCCGCTGAGTTTAATCACACGCACCTTGACCGGAGATTTGCCGAACATGGTAATGGCGCGCTGGGCGGCCTTCTGCCCCGCCTCGTCGTTGTCGTAACAGAGCGCCACCTCCGACGTATAGCGCGAGATCAGCTTGACCTGTTCCTCTGTGAGCGCTGTGCCAAGACATGCAGCTGAATTGGTAAACCCCGCCTGGTGCAATGCGATGACATCCATATATCCCTCGCACAGGATCAGGGACTCCGCACAGTGGTCCTTGGCAAAATTGAGTGCAAAAACCGCCTGACGCTTGGAATAGACGAGCGTGTCCGACGTATTGACATACTTGGGCTTGGAGTCGTCCAGCACCCGCCCGCCAAATCCGATCACATTACCGCGCAGGTCAATGATCGGGGTAATAAAGCGATTGCGAAAGTTGTCGTAATAATGAGTCCGCCCGCCGCGCTCACTCTTTTTGACCAGATCGGCCTCATACAGCTCCTGTGGGGAAAACCCCTTTTTACGCATGTGAGTGAGCAGGGCATCCCAACTGTCCGGCGCGCAGCCCAGGCCAAACCGTGTGATGGTATCGCGCGTCAGGCCGCGCCTTTGGATATACGCAAGCGCGTTTGCCCCCTGCGGCGTGTAGAGCGTCCGGTGGAAAAACCGTGCCGCCTCGCGGTTGGCCTCGTACATCCTGCGGCGCTTGCGGCCGAGCGTATCGTCATACCCATCCTCCGGCAGATCGAGCCCCGCCTGCTGCGCGAGCAGCTTGACAGCCTCCATATAGTCCAGGTTGTTGATCGAACGGGTGAAGGTAATGATATCCCCGCCCGCTCCACAGCCAAAGCAGTAATACGACTGCGTATCCGGATAGACGGTAAAGGACGGCGTCTTTTCGTTGTGGAACGGACACAGCCCCTTGAGGGTCCGCCCGTTGCGGCGGAGCTTGACATAAGGAGAGATGACACTCTCAATATCCAGCCGCATTTTTAGTTCCTGCAAAAAATTTTCATTCAGGGGCATGCCATCACCTCCTGTGTCTACTGGCCGCCACCCTCCCAGACCTCCGGGATATAGAGCTTGCGGAAAATACGCATCGCATAAAAGTCGGACATCCCTGCGATATAGTCGCACGCCGCGCGCGGCGCCCCCTCCTGGGCACAAATCTTATCATACGGAGAGGGGAGCTGCTCGGGATGGCGGCAAAAGTGGTCGTACAGCATCTGCACAAGCTGTTCCGCCTTGCCCTCCTCATGCTTGCACTCGGGATTCAGGTATACTTTCTGATACATAAAGGCGTGCAGCTCCTCGAACGCCTCATAGTCCGCCTGCGCCATACGGATCTGCTCCCCGCTGTTCTCGATCAGGGAGATAACGAGCGTGTTGATCCGGGCGGACTTGCTCCCCCCGAGCTGATCCCGCAATGCGGCGGGGATATCCGCCTCGCACATGACGCCCGCACGGATGGAATCATCGATATCGTGATTGATATAGGCGATCTTGTCGGCATAGCGGACAATACGCCCCTCGAGCGTGTCCGCCTCCTTCCCGCGGGTGTGGCAGACGATCCCGTTGCGCACCTCCCACGTCAGATTGAGGCCGCGCCCATCTTTTTCCAGCTTGTCTACCACGCGCAGGCTCTGCCTAAAGTGTTCAAACCCCTGTGGAAATACGGCATTGAGCGCGCGCTCCCCGGCATGGCCGAACGGGGTATGTCCCAAGTCATGCGCGAGGGCGATTGCCTCTGTCAGATCCTCGTTCAGGCGCAGGCCGCGTGCGATTGTGCGGGCGATCTGTGCCACCTCCAGCGTATGCGTCAGCCGCGTACGGTAGTGATCCCCCTCCGGGGAGAGGAACACCTGCGTCTTGTGTTTCAGGCGGCGAAACGCATTGCAGTGAATGACCCGGTCGCGATCCCGCTGGTAGTCCGTACGCATGGTACACGGGGCTTCCGTTCGGGC
>USLQ01000330.1 GCA_900555545.1 uncultured Oscillospiraceae bacterium
TAGTCCGTTTTATCACGAGCGGCTGTCAAAAGCAGGTGTGACAGGGGATAAGATCAAAACGCTCTCAGATATCCGTTATATCCCCGTCACAACAAAGGCGGATCTGCGGGATCACTACCCCTTTGGGATGCTGGCGCAACCTATGAAAAATATTGTCCGAATTCATGCCTCCTCCGGGACTACAGGTAAGCCTACCGTAGTTGCCTATACCAAAAACGATCTGGAACTTTGGTCGGACTGCATGGCGCGTCTTGTGACGGCGGCAGGCGCCACCTCTGATGATATTGTCCAGATTTCCTTTGGCTATGGAATGTTCACCGGCGCACTGGGACTCCACTATGGCCTTGAGAAGATCGGCGCATCCGTAGTCCCAAATTCCAGCGGCAATACGGAAAAAGCTTTGATGTTTATGCGCGACTTCAAGACGACCGCACTGGTGGCCACGCCGTCCTATGCACTGTACATGAGCGAGAAAGCCAAAGAACTCGAATATCCTATGAGTGATTACCATTTACGGCTTGGGCTCTTCGGCTCAGAAGGGTGTACACCGGAGATGCGCGCCCAGATTGAAAAGGGATGGGGCCTGTTTGCCACGGACAATTATGGCATGAGCGAGCTGATCGGCCCAGGCGTCTCCGGTGAGTGCCGGGAGCGCTGCGGCCTCCACTTTAACGAGGACTATTTTCTGCCTGAGATCGTGGATCCTGAGACGTGCGAGCCGCTGGCCCCCGGCGAGCAGGGGGAACTGCTCGTGACCACGCTCTGTAAGGAGGGGATGCCGCTGCTCCGCTACCGGACACGTGATATCACCTACCTGGATTATTCGCCCTGCAAGTGCGGGCGGACCGGCGTGCGGATGGGCAAGGTGGTCGGCCGCAGCGACGATATGCTCAAGATTCGCGGCGTGAACGTATTCCCGTCGGAGATCGAGAGCGTCTTTGTCGGCATGGAAGAGATCGGTCCGCACTATCAGCTTGTGGTGCGGCGTGAGGGCTTCTCCGATACGCTGGAGGTTCGGGTGGAACTGATTGATGGGAGTGTTCTGGAGCGCTATGCGGAGCTGGAAGGGCTCCAAAACAAGATCGAACACCGTCTGCGCAGTGTGCTTGGAATCCAGTGTAAGGTGAGCCTTGTAGAGCCTAAGACACTCCAGCGATTTGAGGGCAAGGCCAATCGAATTTTGGATCTGCGAAATCAAGCGTGAGAATGCAAGACAATTTTTAATTATTTTGATATAGGGGAGAAATCTATGAAGAAATTGATGCTGGGTAATGAAGCGGTCGCGCGCGGGCTCTATGAGGCCGGGTGCAGGATCGTCTCCAGCTACCCGGGGACACCGAGCACGGAGATTACGGAGTATGCCGCTACATATGACGATATTTACTGTGAGTGGGCCCCGAACGAAAAAGTCGCGGCTGAGGTCGCCTGCGGTGCGAGCATGGCTGGTGCGAGATCCATGTGCGGGATGAAGCACGTCGGCTTGAATGTAGCGGCTGACCCGGTCTATACGGCCTCTTATACGGGGGTCAATGCGGGGATGATACTGGTCGTCGCCGATGATCCCGGGATGCATTCCTCTCAGAATGAGCAGGATTCCCGGAACCACGCACAGGCCTCCAAGACCATGATGCTGGAGCCATCTAATTCCGCTGAGTGCCTCGCGTTTACCAAGCTGGCCTATGAACTCTCAGAGCAGTTTGATACACCCGTTATGCTCCGCCTGACTACCCGCATCGCACACTCGCGCAGCATTGTGGAGACGGGAGAGCGCAGTGGTGACGAGCTGAAGGAATATACAAAGAATGTTTCCAAAAACGTGATGCTGCCTGCTATGGCGCGCGGCCGCCATGTGTTTGTGGAGCAGCGGATGCGTGATATTGCCGAGTGGGCGGAGACTGCGGACATCAACCGGATAGAGTACCATAATACCAAGATCGGCGTCATCGCAGCAGGAGACTGCTACTGCTATGCAAGGGAGGCACTGGGCGACAGTGTATCCTATCTGAAGCTTGGCTGTGTTTATCCGCTGCCGGTTCGTCTGATCCAGGACTTTGTCGCCAAGTGTGATACCGTCTACGTGATCGAGGAGCTCGACGATTTTATCGAGACGCATTGTAAAAAACTCGGTCTCTCCGTCCACGGCAAGGATACCTTCCCGCTGTGTGGGGAGTTCTCCCAGGCTGTTGTGCGTGAGAAGATCCTTGGCGAGGAGCTGCCGTGCAAGCAGACGGAGCTCGACATCCCGGCCCGT
>USLQ01000331.1 GCA_900555545.1 uncultured Oscillospiraceae bacterium
GACGGCAGAGGAATTGCAGGCGGCGTACGAGGACAGCCGCGTCATCACACTGGACACCTTAGCAGAAAGCGGATACCATCCGCAGTAGGCCGGGCAGAGTTGACAATGTGTGGACCGCCAGTTTTCTCTGGCGGCCCTTTTAATTTATACGAATACATTAAGCTCGAATAAAAGTCTCACTGCTTCATCTCCCCTTGAATGCATCCGCCCACTCCTGAAGCCAATTCAGGAATTTTGAAACGTGGAAGCCATCGCATACGGCATGGTGCACCTGAACAGCCAGCGGAAGCAGGATTTTTTCATCCGACTCCCTGTACTTTCCAATGGTGAAGATGGGCAGCAGATACCTGCTATCCGGCGCGAGGTTCAGATGGAAACCCGTAAAAGAGGACCACGGAATAGCTGAAATATTAAATACATCCTCCGGGATATCCATACCGCAGAAAGAGCGGACATCCCCATACTGTTCCTGAACCTCCAGATACGAATCATAAAAGCGTTTAAAATCCGCATCAGCCCGTGTCCACAGACAGGAGAACGTCTGCGTATCCGGATGGAATACCGTATAGCTCGGGTTGAGCCGGTCATGGTACCCAAGTTTTCCCTCCCCGTCCAACGACATACGAAACTCACGGAAGATATTGACGGCACAGGTTAGCCCATAGATCATTACGGGATAAAAATGCAGCTTTTGGGCGTGAACGGTATTGAGCAGACGCGTGACGTCAAGGTCTACGGTCATACTGTAGGAGCACGGGACGCTGTTCATATAGTGCTCAAAGTGCTCCCGCCGTTCCCAACACCACGGATCAATCGGATGAAAGGCCATGAGCTCACTCCCCCTTCTGGTGGTCAAAAATATTAGCAATCACACTGATAATGCCGCACAGGATCCCACCCACAGGATAGATAATCCCTGCGGCGGCCCACAACTGACTGGTGAACCCAACGATTAAAAAGACAATGGTGGCGGTCATCATGACAACGGCACAAACTCCACCTACAATCTGATTTTTCCGTTTGGTTCGGACGCTCACTGCGTCCGGCGCGGGGATATCCGGATCCTCTTCATTTTCCCGGTTATACTTGGCGATGTTGTACTGATCCTTTTTTTAACCATTGAATACCAGCACACCCACGCCAAGAGATGTAAAGAACAAAAATACCCCGTCATAAAATTCAGGATTAAATCCGGGTGGAGCCGGAAATTCCTCCCCCAGCACCGCCATACACAAACCGGCCAAGATTAAGGCAACCCCGCAAACGATCCCAAAGGGGAACCAGCGCGCCCTACCTTCCCGCTCCGCCTCTGAATAGAGTTCCGGCAGTTGTGGATGACGGCGGCGGAACCGGCCGCGCCGGGAACCATTCCCTATCAGGACGCCAATACCGGCGGCCACCGTCAGGAACATGGCTACCGTTGCCCACGCCTCCCGTGCTCCAGCCGCAGAGATAAACAAATTGACGGCGACGGAGGCAATCAGCATCATCACACCTGCGGCGATCCCCCAAGACGTCCGGGTCATCACGCGTTCATAGGCCGGGCGGATATCTGCTGGCTGTACCGCCTGTTCCACCGGTTCCTCTGGGACATTTTTGGGCAGGTCCCCGCGCACGAGCGCATCAAGCGTGCAATCAAACAGGCTGCACAGCGCTATGAGCTTTTCCATTTCCGGGTAGGAGGCGCCGGACTCACACTTGGAGACCGTCTGACGGGAGACGCTCATCTTCTCCGCGAGCTGCTCCTGCGTCATGCCGCTGTCCATGCGGAGCTGCTGTAAATTATAAGGAAAATTTGCCATTGGTAAATTCCTTTCTGCCGAAGCTGTTGATACCTGAATTGTACCATGCATGGCAACAAATGAACAGGGATTTGACCGTGCTTTTTATAAAATTACATGTAAACTTTTGGTTGCGAAGCGCGCTCTGGCGCGCTTTTAGCTTTCATTGAGCAACAAAATAATTGTTTTACGATTCAGGCGTATGGGGAAGTGATATAATAGAATTATCTTAAATTCGGATTCGAGGTTCTTGCTATGAGTTGGATTCTGTTTGCCTTTGGTTCCGCTTTCTTCGCCGGAGTGACGGCAATTCTCGCCAAAATCGGAATTCGCGGCGTCAACTCCAACGTGGCCACGGCGATCCGCACGGTGGTCATCCTGATCTTTTCCTGGGCAATCGTATTTCTGGTGGGATCCTGGCGTACAATCCCGGACCTGACGCTGCGCACCATT
>USLQ01000332.1 GCA_900555545.1 uncultured Oscillospiraceae bacterium
TTGCTCATAGGCCTTCTCAAAGGCCTCACCGCCCAGGTGAAAATCCGTCTGGCCAAAAAAGGCCACAGCCGAGATCATCTCCGCCTGGGTGATCGTATCCCGGTCAGTTCGAATCACTTTCATTCAAATATTGCCCCTTCCCATGACCGGGGGAGACATGTACCGGCGCCCCCGGCTGTATTTCAAACGATACAACTTTTTCACTGTCCGGCGCACAGGGCTCCCCATTGACAATCAGTCCCTCCGGCGCATAGATCCGACATTTACACGAATACTTTGCCGCAATTTGGGCTGATTCCAAAACGCCGCTGCGCCAGGTCATATCCACCACAAATCCACCGCGGGCGCAGAGCCCCTTGACACTGCCGTCCGGCCATGCATGCGGCAGGGCCGGCAACAAGTCGAGATACCCCTCGTGACTCTGGAGCAGCATCTCCGTCACACCGGCGACCGCTCCCAGATTCCCATCCAGCTGGAAGGGCGGGTGTGTGGCCCACAGGTTCTCCAGTGTATTGCTCACCAGCAGGTTGTGGAACTCCTGATAAGCCCGCTCTCCGTGGAACAGGCGCGCCCAGATCCCCATTCGGTGTGCCCGGGACCATCCGGGTTCTGCATCGCCCTGACCCGATAATTTTTCACGGTCCTCCAGTGACACGCCGGCCGCACGCATCCACTCCGGCGTTGCCCGCGTGACCTGGTCGAATGGATAGACGCACACCAGATGCGACTGATGGCGGTGGCCCTTACGCACCTCATGCACCTTGTCGAAGCCACGGTTCTCCCATGCATCCTCCTCCGTCCACTCCTTGAGCTGGCCCCATCGGCCAACCTCCGGCGGACGAATGAATTCCAGCTGCTCCTTCAGCTTTCGGATCAGGACAATATCGATCTGATCACCTCGACCGCTCCCCTCCAAAATCTGAGACGCCCGGATGGTGTTGCGGTAGAGCTGACGGATAATCGAACAGTCGTAGGTATTCCCAATCGTGACCGGACCGTGCTCCGGGGAGTATGACACCGGCCGTCCATCCTTGACCAGTAGCTGTGACCATAACAGGGCGCACTCCTGCATGACAGGATAGATTTTGTCATGCAGCGCGTCCAGATCCAGCGTATAGGCGTAATAATCATATAGGTTTTGCGTCATCCACGCGCCGGAAGTAGGGGACCATCCCCCCCAATGCCAGTTACGCCCCGGGCCCGTAAACCCAAATGGCGTACTGTAGGTGTGCGTCATAAATCCGGTCGGGCGGGTGTCATCCGGTGAACCGTCCATCCGCCGGGTGCCGATACCCGTGTACTTACAGGCCGTGACGCGCCCCGGCCGCCGCAGGCTGTTTATATATTCCAACACCGGCAGCGCGGTCTCCGCCAAGTTGGCGCTCTCCGCACACCAGTAGCACATCTGCATATTGATATTCATATGATAATCCGACCGCCACACCGGATCATTTTGGTCGTTCCACACGCCCTGCAAATTGGCGGGCAGGCTTCCCTCGCGTGAGGAGGCAATCAACAGGTACCGGCCGTACTGGTAAAAGCAACTTTCCAGTTCCGGTGAGGGCTCACCGTTGCGGTAAATCCGCAGGAGTTCGTCGGTCATCCGATCCAATTTTTTCTGGCCAATATCCAGCTGCACCCGATCAAAAAGGGACGTGTAGTCCGCCAGATGGTCGGCGTACAGCGCCTCATATCCCCTGTCACAGGCAGAACGCACCCATTTTTTGGCCGCCTTAAGCGGATCAAGCAGCGTACGGTAGTTGGGATAGTTGTCCGCGTAATCAGTTGCAGTGGACATGATAATCACCGTCTGCTTCGCGTGCTCCACTGTGATTCCACGGCGGGAACCGGAGATCTTTCCATCGGAAATCAGCGCAAAAAAGGCGCCAAAGCGCAGGCCGTTGGCATCCTTAGATTTACGTGCCCCGCGCACCGTACCGCTGATGGAGCAGGTATCTCCATCGTAGACAACCCGGCCACCCTGCGCGCTGCGGGCGGTAAATTTAAAATGGTGCTCCGGAGCCGTGATACGCATCACCAAAACACGGTCCGGATAGCTCATAAAGCACTCGCGTGTATGGTGCGCCCCACGGTCCGTGAAGGAGACAGTGGCGACCGCTTTGCGCAGATCAAGCGCACGTACATAGTTCTCTGCCCGGTGAATCCCGTGAAAACGCAGGCTGAAATCCCCAAAATTTTGGAAGGCTCCCAGTCCAACCGTATCCCCTTGCAG
>USLQ01000333.1 GCA_900555545.1 uncultured Oscillospiraceae bacterium
TGTTTGTACTGATTCTCGTCAACGCCTACTTCGCCATGAGCGAGATTGCAATCATTTCCCTCAACGACGCCAAGATTGAAAAAATGGCCGAAGAGGGCAATAAAAAGGCGATCAAGGTGCTGAAGCTGACGAAGAACTCCAGCAATTTCCTGTCCACTATCCAGATCGGCGTCACTTTGGCCGGGTTCCTGACCTCCGCGTCCGCCTCCCAGACCTTTGCCGATATGATTACCGACAGCGTCGCCCCGCTGATCCCGGCAATTCCACGCGGCGCGATCAATACGATCTCCGTTATCCTGGTCACGCTGATCACCTCCTATTTTTCACTGGTACTCGGCGAACTTGCGCCCAAACGCATCGCCATGCAAAAGCCGGAGAAGGTCTCCTTTATGGCGGTTGGATTCCTGACGGTATTTGCCAAGGTGACCAAGCCGCTCGTCAAACTCCTCTCCTTTTCCACCAATGTGGTGGTGCGCATCCTCGGCTTTGATCCCAACGCGGACGAAGAAGTTGTCACTGAGGAAGAAATCCGTATGATGGTAGACGTCGGCCAGGAGAAGGGCGTAATTGAAAACTCCCAAAAGGAAATGATCAACAACGTCTTTGAGTTCGACGACATCGACGCGGCGGATATCATGACTCACCGCACTGACATTTCGGCGGTGGAGGTCAATGAACCCGTTCAGGACGTGATTCAGATCTCCATTCAGGAGGGCTATTCCCGGATCCCCGTGTATGAGGAGGATCTGGACAACGTGATCGGCATCGCCTATATTAAAGACCTGCTAAAATTCATTGGCAACGATTTGCCGGAGAATAAGACGCTGCGCGACTTCATCCGCAAACCGCTCTATGTGCCGGAGACGAAAAAATGCGGTGATCTGTTCCGCGAGATGACGGAGAGCCACATCCAGATGGCGATCGTCGTGGATGAGTACGGCGGCACCGCCGGAATCGTCACCCTGGAGGATATTGTGGAGAGCATCGTCGGCAACATCCAGGACGAATACGATAACGAGGATGAGGAGATCTCCAAGATTAACGATACCACCTTCACCATCGACGGCACAACGGATCTGGACGAGGTGGAGGAGATCACGGGGATCGAATTCCCGGAAGGCGATTATGATACGCTGGGCGGATTTGTCATCAGCCTGCTCGGCTATCTGCCCGAGGACGGTGAGATGAACACTGCGGAGTATGAGAACATCCGGTTTACAGTGTTAAATGTAGAGGAGCGCCGTATCGGCAAAATCAAGCTGGAAATCCTCCCCAAGGAGGAGGCTCCCGCAGAGGAAGAGAACCGTTCCAGAAAGAAGAGGGACGAAAACTGATCTCGCCACAGAATGTCATCCCATCGGAGCGATATCCCAGATACGATAATTTTGAGGTCCGGACGGCAATGCCGTCCGGACCTCTATTTTTTGCAATTCTTTATTATTTTGCCGCCAAAAAGTCGCGCGCCATTGCAGTTAACTCCCCACGGATGCGATCCATATCCTCCGGCAACTGTGCCCGCGTCTTTTCATCCGCCACGGCGACGGCCACCTTATCCGGGTTCTGCGTGTAGTCGCACCGCACCGACGCGAGCAGCTTTTCCGTCCGCTGTGCCATCGGCTCGGAGTGCTCTGCAAGCAGCAGGAGCTTATTGATGTCGCGCATCCCCTCGGCCAGTTTTTCCAGGCGCACTGACATACGCGGGACGGGATGCGCCGCGTCCGCCTCATCGGGATAGATCAGGAAGCAGTCACCGGACTCAAAGCTGACATGTGTCGTATCGTGCAACGGATCCTTGACCCACGCATCATACGCCCAGCGCAGGTAGCCGTTGGCACCCATAGCCGCACTGAACAGGATGGTCCAGTATCCCTCGCCCGGCATGCTGTAAGTAAAGCTGTTTGGGAAGTGCCCCACACACGTGTACACGGTAGTCCGCAGCTCCGGGTGATCCTTGCGGCGCGCGCACAGCTGCTTATAATCCGCCATGGCGCTCTTGAGCGGCTCTGACCCCACGCTGACGCTGGCCATCCGGTCAATTAATGGGAAATATTTCGCATTAAAATGGTTCATGGCCGCGGCCTTTTTCAGCAGTTTGCCATCCTTGCCGCGCACGGTGTCGATCAGGTCATAGGCCTTTTTCATAGCCGCCCGCTCGTCAATACCGATATACAGGTCGTCAAACCACCCCTTCTGCTCCGCATGGTCAACCAACGCCTGCAAAA
>USLQ01000334.1 GCA_900555545.1 uncultured Oscillospiraceae bacterium
CGCCCGCCGGCCGGATACTTTGAGACGGGTGATGGTCCCCTCCAGGGGGCCGTCCCGCTCCACATAGGAGAGCGCGTACCCGTCCTCCAACTCCTCGACCGTACCCTTGGCGGACATTTCAACGCGGTCGGACTCCCCATCGACAATCTGCTCCCCGCGGATGGTAATAAAAACATCGTGTTTCAATGGATCAACCCTCTTTTTTTTCGCCGGCACGCTCAAATGCCAGATCAATCAGCCGTGTGAGCAGCGCCCCATAGGGCACACCGCAGCAGTCAAACAGCTTGGGATACATACTGATGGGCGTAAAGCCCGGCATGGTGTTCGGCTCATTGAGCAGCACGGCGTTGTCGCTGCGCCGGATGAAGAAATCCACGCGGCTGAGCCCCGTGCACCCAAACGCCTTAAAGGCCTTGACCGCCATCGCGCGCACCTGTGTGCTCAGTGTATCGTCAATATCGGCGGGGATCTTCAGCTCGCTGGTATTGGAGACGTATTTGTCCTCAAAGTCGTACAGCTCGCCGCTCAGGGCGATCCTGCCGACAACGGAGGCCACCGGATCTTCATTGCCCAGCACGGCGCACTCGACCTCCAGCCCGTCGACGGCCTCCTCCAGGACAATTTTATCATCCTCGCGGAAGGCGACGCGCACCGCCTCGCGCAGCTCGGCCGTATTCTCCGCCCTGCTGACACCCACTGAGGAACCCGCCCGTGCAGGCTTGACAAAGATCGGGAAGCCCAGCTCATCGGGCGCCTCGCTCAGGATATACTCCGGGTCGCGGTCATAATCGCGGCGCTTCAGGCTCATCCACTTGGCCTGGGGGATGCCGGCACTGTCCGCCATGGAGCGCTCAAGCTCCTTATCCATGCACACGGCGCTCGCCGCAGTGCCGCACCCCACATATGGGATACCAGAGAGATCCAACAGGCCCTGAATCGTCCCATCCTCGCCGTTTTTGCCGTGCAGCACAGGGAACACAACATCCACATGCAGTACCTCCGCCCGGCCGTCCGCCAGTTTGAGTACGCCGTGGTGCTCCGTACTGGGGGAGATCACCGCCGGGGCAATATATTCGCTCTGTGCCCATTGATCGCCCTCGAGCAGTTCGACCGGGCCATCATACAGATAGCTTTTGCCGTCGCGGGTAATCCCCATCAAACGCACGTCGTAAAGCTGGGGGTCAAGATTCCCGATCACGCCGCGCGCGCTGATCAGGGAGATCTCATGTTCGCTCGACACGCCGCCAAAGACGACCAAAACAGTTTTTTTCATGATTGCATCAATTCCTTTTTCAGCCGGTTTCAATGGGCTGCCCGCCCCCAAAACCTGTAAAATTTATTGTACCACATCAAATAAATAATGACAATCACCCTTTTATATGATATAGTATTATAAAGATTTTGTTTTTTAAGGAGAATGTACAGCCATGGAGTTACTGGAAGTACTTGCCAATATCGACAAGGGGCTCAGCGAGACGTTGGAGGCCACGCAGATGGCCCTCGCCGGGCGGGACCGCGCCAAGCGCGGAGAGCTGCCGGTGCGCACGGATGGGAAAAAGACCATCCTGGATTACAGCGGCCCGCGCGGCTGCGCCCGTATCATCCAGGATGAGAAGAAGATCACCCTCGCCTGTACCAACCTGACTGCGGATGAGGCTGGGGATGAGGACTTTACGGATGCCGCAGTCACCGGCTTGGATCCGGACACGTGCGACGAACGGGATGTCAAATATATCGTCAACGAGTTCCGCGAGACGCTGGAAAAGCACTTTGGCAAAAAGACGATGCAAAAGCGGTCCAAGGCCAACATGCCCAAGCCGATCTCCAAATCGGCCGCGAAGAACGGAATCGCCGCCTACGACGCCAACACCCTGGGCAGCCGCTTTGCAACGCTGTTCCCCGAGCTGCGCGAGGCCTATCACGCCAATGTGGAAAAATATGGGGAGTTCCTGGCCGCAGAGTTCTTTGAAAATCAGGGCGGCAACCGGGCCGTACAGAACACACTGCGCGGCCACGATCAAGCCAAGATCAAAAAGATGATCACCCTCTTTAACGACATCTACGAGGACGGCACCAATGAGACGCAGTCCCTGCTGTGCGTGACAGTCCTCGGCAGCCTGGGAAATGACAAGGAGATGCTCGCCAAGGCCGAAGAATTCATGAGCGACGCACTGAAAAAAGAGGTGCTGTACATCAAC
>USLQ01000335.1 GCA_900555545.1 uncultured Oscillospiraceae bacterium
ATGCAACAGGCCCTCTAAGTAGGGAGCCATGGAAAGCACAAACCCGACGCCTCCCTTGTGTAAAGGGAGGTGTCGAAGCCGAAGGCTGAGACGGAGGGATTGTTACAGGGAAAAGGCCACTAAAAATCCAGTGGTTTTCAGCCGAGAACCCTCCGGTTACACATTCACGTGTCGCCTCTGCTCCGCAGGCGGGCACCCTTTTACCCGAAAGAGAAAGCCCCAAGAGGTATAATCTACAAGTCCGTACAATCACCACTATTCGGCGTTTTCCCTGCGGTAATCCATCTGGCATTGTTCCGGCGTACAGAGCGACGGTTCCCAGAAAGCGCATGAAAAGGTTCTATAAAATATCTGCACAAATCCAAGGCTTCCCATGCGGGGGAAGCTGGCCGACAAGTCGGCCTGATGAGGGAAGAAATTCTTGTCCGTTCAAAGCGGCCCTGTAACCGAAAAAAATTCAACACTTGGGAGGCGTCGCGGTGGAAATTCGCAAAATTTCCGACCTGGAAAAAGAACACTATATGGATCTGCTCCTCCTGGGCGACGAGCAGGAGAGCATGGTGCGCCGCTATCTGCCCCGCGGGGACCTGTTTGCCCTGTACGACCCGGATCTGAAAGGCGTGTGCGTGGTAACGCGGGAATCCCCTCGGGTCTTCGAACTGAAAAACATCGCCGTAAACCCACACGATCAGGGCAAGGGGTACGGCCGGGCGCTGCTGAACTTTCTCTTTGCCCGTTACGGCCTGCCGGGGAATACCCTACTGGTAGGGACGGGCGACGTCCCCTCCACCGCCGGTTTTTACGAGCACTGCGGCTTTACCCGCTCACATACCGTCCCCAATTTTTTCACCGATCACTATGACCACCCTATCTATGAGGACGGCGTGCAGCTGCGGGACATGGTGTATCTGAAAAAGTGCTGGTCATCAGTGTCCCACAAATTGATTTGACAAATAGCAGGATCTTTTTTATCATAAACCTGTAATCAGAAAGGTAGGAAAAGCAATGAAAAATCCCGTGTTAAAAAGTGTATCACTAACCCTGTCCGGCGTACTGCTGGCCGCCGGACTGACCGCCTGTAACTCCGATTCGGTCAAACAGCCAAACCCCGATAAATCTCCAAATCTGGAGGGGATGGAGCTCGTCCTGGACGAGCAGTTTGACGGGGAGCTGGATCCGACCGTCTGGAATACCACGCCGGAGACCCCGGAGCGCCGCGGCGGGTACTGGGATCCCGCCCAGTGCTTCACACAGGACGGAAACCTGATTATCCGTACCGAGTACAAGGAGGACGGCGCCTACGGCCCGGGCTGGTACACGGGCACCTGCTCCTCCCGCAATCTGAAAGAATACACCTACGGTTACTTTGAAGTCCGGTGCAAGGCCCCGGCAGCTGAGGGCCTGTGGAGCGCATTCTGGATGCAGTCCCAGACAATGAGCGACGTGACCGAGGGCGGTAAAAACGGTGCGGAGATCGACATCATGGAGTCCCCCTACTACAACGATCCGCAGATGCCCGCGGAGACCTACCGCAACACTACCATGCACACCGTACACATCGATGGGTATGGCGACGAGCATCAGTCCCGCGTATCCAAACAATACCAGGTGCAAAACGATATGTACAGCGAGTTCAACACCTATGGCCTGATGTGGACGGAGGATGAATATATCTTTTATATCAACGGGCAGGAGACCTGGCGCACCAAGTGGGGCGTCTCACAGTCCCCGGAATTCCTGTGGCTGTCCGTGGAGATTGCCGGAGAGACCGACAGCGCAAATCCCGCCAATCCCAATAATCAGTTCACCTGGTCCGGCGATATCCGCAACAATTCTGAGGGAACAATGCCGGTGGACTTTGTGATCGATTACGTGAAAGTCTATCAGCCTAAACAGGCCTGACCCTTCCCTGAATAAAAACGGTGCGTGACTTTCATCCGGATTGTCCTTATTGGTGGTTTTTGCTGAAACAATCTTAGACGGCGCGTTCCCGGCATAAGATATGACGGAGGATATTATGAAATTTGTGATTGAGCATTTATCCAAGAGTTTTGAGAAAAAAGAAGTTCTCAGAGATATTGATTTTACCTTTGATGAAGGGAAAATTTATGGGCTGCTCGGCAGAAACGGTGCCGGTAAAACAACGCTGTTCAACTGCCTGAACAGGGATTTGAAGGCGGACAGCGGCAATTTCTAT
>USLQ01000336.1 GCA_900555545.1 uncultured Oscillospiraceae bacterium
CGCCATCACAGACAGCGGCAAAAAACACCTGGAAGAGTTAGTGGCAGAATATAAACGCCTGTGCGTCGGTGTGGATCAGATCTTTCATGTGGCCCCGTGATACCATGCGCCCGGCAATCCTGTACGGCTGTACAGGATTTTTTGTTTCCCCTGTGGGTAGGAATTTCACGGCATCTAAAAGCTAAACAGCAGATCCCCACATTTATTTTTTTGCATTCTCATTCCTCCAGGCCGAGAAAAATGAGTTGTTTTTTACCGGATTTACGCTGAAAGCAACCTGCTGATGATCTCTGAAATATTCACCCTCCAAAAAACCGGTACAATTCCTGTATTACTTTTCCAAAATCCGATCAAGCACTTGCAGACAAATTCTCCACTGTGGTATACTGATGCAGACAATGATCAAAAGGATGGGATACGCATGATTCCTTTTTTGGAGGAGGCGGCGCAGGTTCGCCCGTCGCAGCGCCAGCTCGACTGGCTTGCCATGGAAAATTACGCATTTGTCCACTTTGGAATGAACACTTTTACCAACCGTGAATGGGGCAGCGGAAAAGAAAATCCGCAAAAATTCAACCCTCAAAAGCTTGACTGTGACCAGTGGGTGGAGGCGATCAAATCCGCTGGGCTAAAAGGGCTGATCCTGACGGCCAAGCACCATGATGGATTCTGCTTGTGGCCATCCAAGTATACGGAACACAGCGTCAAGAACAGCCCGTGCAAACGCGATGTGGTGAAGGAGACGGCAGACGCCTGCCGCCGTGGCGGGATCAAATTTGGGGTTTACCTCTCCCCGTGGGACCGCAACTCCAAATACTATGGCTCGCCCGAGTATAATGATTACTTCTGCAACCAGCTGACGGAACTGCTCACCAACTATGGTGAAATTTTCTGCGTATGGTTCGACAACGCGTGCGGCGAGGGAAAAAACGGAAAAAAGCAGGAGTACGACTTCCCCCGGTACTTTGAGTTGATCCGCAGGTATCAGCCAAACGCCGTCATATTCAACGACTACGGGCCCGATACGCGCTGGTGCGGTAACGAGGCCGGCTCCCCGCGGTATTCCGAGTGGGCAGTCATGCCCACTGAGCTGTGCAAATACGCCGAGGTACAGACAGGCCCCGGCCCGCTCGCGCAAGAGGGACGGCTGGACTTTTTATACAACGCCATGCAAAATCTGGGAACTCTTCCGGGGATTCTCTATTCCAAAGGTCTGACCTTTGTCCCCTCGGAGATTGATGTCTCCATCCGCAAGGGGTGGTTCTGGCATCCGAACGAGGAGCCGAAGTCACTGGAAGAATTATTCCAGATCTATCTGACATCTGTTGGCGGGAACGCCGGCCTAAATTTGAATGTGCCGCCTACGACAGATGGGTTGATTGACAGTCGTGATGTGGCACGGCTAAAAGATCTGGGCGGGATGATCCGTCATGAATTTGGCCATCCCCTACCCTGCTCTATCGAAAAGCTTCCGGGATATCCGGCCACACAGCCGCGGTACCGCGTGACGCTTACAAAGCCGTGCCGCAATTTGAAATATGTTGCCCTGCGGGAGAACATCGCCGAGGGCCAGCGCGTGGAGGAATTCCGCATCTTTTCCGGCGAGGAGACTAAATTCGCCATGTACGACGGCACCGTGATTGGCAACAAGAAGATCTGTGCGCTGCGAGATCCGTTTGTGCATCAGAACCCGCTCACCAGTACGTTCCAGCCACAGATCAAGTCCATCGATATTCAGATCACTGCGGCGCGCGGCACGGCAGAACTCTCCGAAATCTCCCTGTATGCCGATGCGGGGCATCCCATCCGATCAGCCAGCCGAGTACGAAAAAGAAATTTTTCAAAAGGCTGTTTGGTAAATAAAAAGATAATTAGCGGTACAGGACACCGAACCAACCGAACGGTTTTCCTGTACCGTTTTTTATTTTTGATACAGGCCCCCGAAATCTCCCATGCAAAATTAAAACCCGCAGGGTGAAGGCCCTGCGGGAATTAAAAACCTATGTGCAATTATTTGCCGTAGTAAGCCTTGAGGAACATTTCCTTGATCTCACTCATGAGCGGATACCTCGGGTTTGCACCCGTGCACTGGTCGTCGAATGCCTTCTCGACCATGTCATCCAGCGTATCCAGGAAGTACTTCTCATCTACGCCATAATCCTTGATGGTCTTCTTGATGCCG
>USLQ01000337.1 GCA_900555545.1 uncultured Oscillospiraceae bacterium
CGCCCCTTCCGGAATCCCCCGATTCCCTTGCATCCCCACCTGCGGCTGCGGCGCCCCCGGCACAGGATATCCCCTTTGACCGGTGGAACGAGGTGATCGAATCGCTGATGAAGATCAATCCCGCACTGGTGCCGCTTTTAAATGGATCGACTGCAAATTTGCGTGGCATGCGCGTCCTGATTCGATCCACCAATCCGGTGCTCGCCAAGCTCCTCAAGCAAAAGGGCTATGTCTCCTCGCTGAACGAGGCCATCCGCGCCGTCACCGGGCAAAATTACAAGGCAGCTGTTTACAATACGCCGGCCCCGGCGCAAAATCAGGCTGCCGATCCCCTCACGGGGCTGCTCGAAAAAATGGACAACGCCGGTGTATCCTACACCGTTGAATAAACCAGCACATAAAATCAACAATAAAAACAAATCGGAGGACATAAACACATGAAAGCAAGAATTCCGAACGGCGGCGGTGGCATGAGCCAGGCTGCCATGATGAAGAAGATCCAGCAGATGCAGGAGGATGCCGCCCGCGTCCAGGCGGAGGTTGAGGCAACCGAGTTCACCGGCAAAGCCGGCGGCGGTGTCGTTGAGGTCACCGTCACAGGCGAGCACAAGGTGACAGCCGTCAAGATCAAGCCCGAGGCCATCGATCCGGAGGATCCGGAGATGCTGGAGGACTTTATCACTGTCGCGGTCAACGAGGCGATCTCCACCGCTATGAAGGCGATGGAGGATGAACTCGGCAAGGTGACGGGTAATATCAATATTCCGGGCATGCCGGGAATGGGGATGTGACATGGCCTACTCGGTCGCCTCGCTGGCGAGGCTCATTGAGGAATTTGAAAAAATGCCCGGCGTGGGCAAAAAGAGCGCGCAGCGCATGGCCTATTATGTGCTTAACCTTCCACAGGAGGAGGCGGAGCGTTTTGCCGACGCCATTACGGATGCACACAGCAAGATTCATCAGTGCGCCGTGTGCTGCAACCTGACGGAGAACGAAAAGTGCTCCATCTGCTCTGACCCGCGCCGCGACTTTTCCGCCATCTGCGTGGTGGAGGACTTCCGCGACGTACTGGCCATTGAGCGTACGCACGAGTATGACGGCACATACCACGTGCTGCACGGGGCGATCTCGCCGATGAACGGCGTGGGGCCGGATCAACTGACTGTCAAGCAGCTGCTTGCACGGATAGACGGATCCGTTCAGGAGGTCATCATGGCCACGAACCCCACTGTGGAGGGCGAGGCCACGGCGATGTATCTCTCCAAGCTGCTCAACCCATTGGGTGTCAAAGTCACCCGGCTGGCCTACGGCGTACCTGTGGGGGCGGATTTGGAATACGCCGACGAGGTCACCCTTTCCCGCGCGCTGGAGGGGCGGCGCGTCATCTGACACCGCTTCCGACATTTTCCGCTTGACAACGCAATGCACACCTGTTATTATAAATCTCCCACCGCGAAAGGATGTGATGGGCAATGGAAAAAAGGAGTGAACTGCAAACAGTCGCCCAGAATAAAAAGGCCTATCACGACTACTTTGTGGAGGAGAGCATGGAGGCCGGGATCGAACTCTTCGGCACGGAGGTCAAGAGCGCCCGCAAGGGGAAGATCAACCTCAAGGACGCCTGGTGCTCCGTAGATGACGGGGAGCTGTTCGTCAACGGGATGCACATCAGTCCCTACGAACAGGGGAACATCTTTAACCGCGATCCATACCGGGTGCGTCGCCTGCTCATGCACAAAAAGGAGATCCACCGCCTGCTTGGCCTGACCAAGCAGGACGGCTACACGCTGATCCCACTCTCCGCCTACTTCAACCGCGGCCGGCTGAAAATTCAGGTGGGCCTGTGCAAGGGCAAGAAGACCTACGACAAGCGCGAGGTTATGGCCAAGCGCGACGCCCAGCGCAATATCGAACGCACCCTCAAGGACCGGCGGTACTGATTCAAATCAAATGATATGGGGATGAAAGGATTTCGACGGGGATTTTGAAACGCGATAAGCGAGCAGCAGTGCGGAACTGCTTGAAAAGCCGCAAACCTAAATAATAAACGACAACAATAAAGTTGCACTTCGGGCTGCTTAATTAGCGCCCGCATCCTGCCGGGGAGTACTGCGGCCCCGGTTTGGGTGTCACTGAGCAGTGAACGTGAATACATGGCCGCCCCGCCGTGTATCATGAATG
>USLQ01000338.1 GCA_900555545.1 uncultured Oscillospiraceae bacterium
AAATTCCTTCAAATCACGAAAGCCGTTTGCGGGATATCCCCCGAAATTTACAACTTTCATCTCGCCGTCCAGGCCGCCGCCGGAGAGATGGTACCGGCTCTCGCCATCGGAGGTGAAGAGCAGTACATCAATCCCGTTCTTACGGATTAGGTCGCGCAAGAACCCTAGATATTTTTTATCGCACCCATAGCTGCCGTATTCATTCTCGATCTGCATGGCCAGAATAGGACCGCCGCGCGTGACCTGCAACCGGGCCAGTTTTGGAAGCAGCACGTCAAAATATTTTTGGACGTAGGTAATATAGGGTTCATCATAACAGCGTAACCGAATCTGTTCATGGCGCAGCAGCCAGGCAGGTAAACCGCCGAAATCCCACTCCGCACAGATATACGGGCCCGGGCGGACTATCACATACAGCCCCACCTCCTGCGCCGTTTGGATAAAGCGAATGACATCGGCCTGATCCTCGAAGCACCAGCAATTTTCCTCGGGCTGGTGCACATTCCACGCCACATAGGTCTCCACCGTATTGAATCCGGTGGCCTTCAACTTGAGTAAACGATCGCGCCAGTATTCATGCGGCACCCGGAAATAGTGAATGGCGCCGGAGTAAATATTAAACTTTTTACCGTCCAGGTAAAACTCCCTGCCGCGGATTTCAAGCATATCATATTCCCCTTTTTAAAACCACCGTTTTTCTCTCATGTGCCCGCACGCGAACTGTTTGAAAACGGCACATACATGGCTCACGCATCGGTGTTGTACGGTCGCTCTCATTTTCCACAAACAGCCGGTACTCTGCATCCTGTGCAGTGGGATTGCGAATTTCCAGCGTCAGCTCCTGATCCGTTTTGCGCTGGATGCCGCACTCGATATGGTCTAACGTAAAACAGAACCCTGTATCCGGCTGAATGTAAGCCGCGGGGATTTCCAGATACGTCAACATAGCGGAAACCTCACACCAGCAGGATCCAATCGGAACCTCGCCGACGTTGTTCGTCCCCTCCCAATCCGAGAGATTGACCCGCTCATTGATCCGCCCCACCGGATTGCAGACGGTTTGATACAGAGGGGACAGCAATTTTTTCAGCCCCCTGCTCTTTGCGGAGAGGGCAGCCAGCGCCCTGACGTACCCTCGGATGATCATCTTGTGCAGATGCGCGTTCCCGCTGTGCCAGACGTAGCTTGCGTACATGGGATTTTCGGGCGTGCTGACGTATTGGGTGATATTGTGTGCAATATCACGGAGCAGCTCCAGATAGGATACATCCCCCGTAGCACGGTAGAGGTGGAATAGCGGCTCTCCCGACAGGGTACAGATGCCCGGCGCCGCATGCTTGTTCTGCACACTCGCCCAGACCGCACCCGTGGTTGCCGTCCCGCGCTGAGAAAATTGGGTGTCGTTCTGATAGGCGTAATCATAACCGACACACCAGCTCGCACAGAGGGCGGCGGTATCCTGCGCATATTTCAGCCACTCCCCCCGGCCGGTATACCGGTAGAGGACGACAAAGCTCTCCAAAAGGGCAAAGGCCGACTCACTGTCGGGACAGGCCAGGACCTCCCCCGGCCCTCCAGTGGTAAAGCCCTTTGCAACATAGTTCCGATAGTATTCCCCGGCGATTTTTTCAGCCGTTTTGCGGTAAGCCAAATGCTCAAACAAATCCGCGCAAAGTACAAGCCCGGCGCACACAATCCCCCCACTGGCGGATCCGAAAACCCGCGGTTCAAACTGCTCCAAATCGATAAACTGGCCGATTTCACCATTCTTTTCATAAAACCGGACAAAGGCGTCGGCCAACCTTTTTAAGCCATCCTGCCATTCTTGAGGGATTGTCTCCCCTTCCCTACGCATCGCCAGCATCAGTTTGGCGATATAGTAAAGGGCGTCCGCATTTTTCCGGCTCATGACAATCTGTTTGTTTTCCGGTTCCGGATCGTCCCCATATGCTTTGCCATCGCAGAAAATCCCATATAAAAAACCGCTGGGGTGCTGTATTTTATGGAATACAAAATCGAGTGTACGGCGACTCTTTTCCCTTGTCTCCGCACGTCCGATTAAGATCCCCGGCAGGGTATTCATCGCCCCGCCTACCCAGCCCGTCTGCCACTGGCGGCAAATGCCCGACACCGCCTCGGAGGAGGTGTAAAAGCCAAAATCATCCTGCCAGTTGCGGCGG
>USLQ01000339.1 GCA_900555545.1 uncultured Oscillospiraceae bacterium
GTCGAGCGTCTCCTGGATCGGGCACTCCTCGTACTCGTAATAGGCGCGCACCTTCGCCGGGGCGCCGCCAAACAGGCCAAGCACCTTTTTCTTTGGGAGCTCAATGACCTCCGTGTTGACATCTACATCCTCCGGGGCGTTTAACTGGGCAATTGCCTGGCTGCGGGCCTCATCAATTGTGGTACCGGTGCAGATAACTTCCTTAATCATGGTTCAATCACCTGTATTTTTTATTCCCCATTGCGGGTTTTAATAATTTGCTTAACATTGTTTTCACGGGAGTGCCGGTAGATCTCCTCCTTGATCATCTGCCTGGCGATGACCTTTTCCGGTGCGTGCGTGTAGTTGAGCAGCAACATCTGCGCAAACGCAATCAGGTTGGACATGGTCCAGTAAATGCTGATACCCACCGGAAACTGGAAGGAAAGATAGAGGGAGAACAGCGGCATAAAGAAGGACATGCACCCCATCATCGGGTTTTTGGCCATCTCCGGGTTCAGCTTGCGCTGGCGCAGGAAGGTGTAAACACCCGTCAGCAGCGAGGAGAGGAAGGAACACACTGGCATAATCCACAGGTAGCTGAAATCCTTAAAATCCGGTACCTCGCCCAGCGGGAAGCCGAGGAAATTAAAATCAAAATTCTGGATCGTATTGGCGACCTCCTGGCTCACGCCGGCAGTGGCAAGCACCTGATCCTTCATGCTCAATACAGATACTTCTACAAAGGACACAGAACGGCTTGTCCATGTGCCTGCGGCCTCCATAATACTCTGTGCGGCCGTCGTCAGCGCTGTGACGCTCTCCTCGGGGATCTGGAGCACATACGTCAGCGGGCGGTAGATCACGCCGAACAGGCCGATGATGATGGGAAACTGGATGAGCAGCGGGAGGCATCCGCTGATGCTCATCATGTTGTAGTTCTCGCGGTCGTAGAGCTTTTGCATCTCCTCATTCATCTTTACCTGATTGCCCGCATAGCGTTGGCGAATCTTGGCGATCTTGGGCTGCAGCCGCGCCTGCTTGGCCGATCCATTCTGCTGGCTGACCGAGAGCGGGAACATCAGCAGGCGGACAAGCACCGTAAAGAGTATCAGCGACCAGCCGTAGCTGCCCAAGAACTCATAGATCCAGTGCAGCAGCCAGCCGAACGGAATATAAAGAAAGCTGAAAAAATTGCTCATTTTCATCCTCCCGTTATGGTTCAAAAGAAACGTTCCCTCGTGCTCCCGGGGGATGTCCTATCTGAGTTTATGGGTTTCCTCCGGGACGGGGTCATAGCCGCCCCGGCTCAGGGGGTTACACCGCAGAATCCGCCATATTGCAAGTGCGCCGCCTTTCAAAAAGCCAAACCGTTCCACTGCCTCCAGGGCATAGGTGGAGCATGTCGGGTAGTACTTACACACGGACGGCTTACGCGGGGAGATATATTTCCGGTAAAACCGGATCAGTGCGAGCAGAATTGTTTTCATGGTTCAATCCCCCCGATAGTACACGGGCCGCCATGAGAATCTCTGATGACGGCCCCGCAAAAACAAACCGCGTCAGCGGCCTGCATTTCCATTTTCGCTTTTTTCGTTGATAACGCCGGCTTGAATCAGCTGACGGCGCATAATCTTGGCGATCACGGTACTTTTGAGATACTTTGTCTTACCTCTGGCGACAAATACAAGATCCCAACCACCGGTGATTTCCCCGCAGCATTCACGAAAAGCAGCCCGTATCACGCGCTTGCACCGGTTGCGCTCCACGGCACAGCCCACTTTTTTGCTGACGGTAATGCCCATCCTGCAACATTTGCGGCGGGTTTTTACGGTATAGGTCACCAGCGCCGGATCGGCAAAGGATTTGCCCCGGGCATATGCACGGCGGAAATCACCGTTGAGATTTAAAGTCGCGTAAGGTTTCATCAAAACAAAATACCCTCTATCATCGCGGGTGCGATCAGTAGGTCAGGCGTTTTCTGCCCTTCGCCCTGCGGCGGGCCAAAACCTTGCGGCCGTTGCGGTCGGCCATCCTCTTGCGGAAGCCATGCTCCATCTTGCGATGACGCTTTTTGGGCTGATAAGTCCTCTTCATAAAAAACCCTCCCTTATTATAAAAGGTCCAAATTTTTTAAGCTTAATTCCATCGGATACGGCCTGTTGCAGGGCCTATACCCCGCGTTTCGGATACAAAA
>USLQ01000340.1 GCA_900555545.1 uncultured Oscillospiraceae bacterium
GCTTATCCATAAACCGCTTGATCAAGGTAGATTTTCCGGTTCTCACCGGCCCGACGACACCGATATAGATATCCCCCTGCGTCCGGTCAGCGATATCTTTATAAATATTGCGCTGTTCCATTACCATTTTCCTCCTTGCGCTCATTCTGTAATCGTGACCTGATTCACGCACTCGGGATCAGGAGCATACACTTTTCGGGTACCATTTCCTCCGTAAGCTGATTCTCGCTCATGATCGCCTGTACCGTCGTGTTGTACCGGACTGCGATATCCCATACGTTTTCCCCCGCGTCGCAGTAGTAGATGGTCAGTGCCGCGGCCTTTTGCTCTTTTGAATGCTCCTCCAGCAGTGTCAGATCCGTGATAACCTTTTTCTCAATCACCTCAAATACGCTCGCTGTAACGGAGAGTTCCAGCCGGACGTCAAGCCGCCCTTCGCTGCCCATCACATAATCCAAGGCGGAGACCGTCACGCTCGGGTCGCACTGGATATTGCCGCCCACCTCCCCCAACCGGCGGAGATATTCGTAGTCCATCTGGCGCTCCACATACTGCAGTTCGCCTCCGGAGTCAACCAGCAGGATGCAGACCGTCGCCGTCCCGGTGACGGCCAGCTGTCCATCCCGCGGGGCAGCGGCGGCCGTGATCCCGGCACACCACAGATCCACCACACTGGTGATCCCCGCAGCTGAGAGCTCCAGCCGCCCCTTACAGAGCGAAGTGTCCGTAAAGATGTCCGTCAGGCGCATCAGCCGGACAATCCTGTGCTCCGCATTCAGCTCATAGGCAGTGGAGTAGGCGTCCGTGACCATCGGCGCCTCGGAATCGACATACGCGCAGATATTGGCGCAGATACGGGCCGTGACATCCAGCAGCCGCATATTGCCCTCCGCATCACTGCGCGGTGTGACCTCCAGGCAGGTCGTCTCCAAACGTACATCGCTGCTGCACTGCTCATCAATCCCCTCCGCCTCCAGAATCTGGCTGATGGGGATACTGCTCGTCATCTTCTCCGCTGTTCCACCACTCTCATCGCTGCAATAGAGGGTTCGGATCTCCAACTCCCCTTTTAGTAAGATCTTGTTGGGGATCACCTTAATCTCCCGTACCCTGATGCAGGAGGTGGTGCTGATAATCTGAGCGATCTGTGGCTGTGTATCGCCGAGCTCCAGCACTTCGCTGACGGTGAAGCTGCGCTGGACACAGCACTTGACCGTGCTCACCGGCACACTGCACCGCCGCAGCTGTACGCCGCCCCCCTCCGCCTGATCGATCAACGCACCGTTGCTGGGGGCCGTAGCCCGCACAAGCAATGTGACACTGGCATGGATATCCACACGCCGCTGGCTGACTGCCCGGCAGTTTACATATTCCGTCTTGGCATGAACCCGGGCACAGACATCCTGCGGCAGATCTGTCACTTCCACAAAGCGTGAAAACGGGTGTGTCTGCTCGTGACAGTGGAGCTTCCCCTGCTCGCAGACGTAGACCAGGCGGATCACAACACTTCCATCCACCGTGATCCGTCCGCCCGAGGGCTGCACGCCCGTAATCTGCGGCGTGATACAGCACTTTAAAATCCGCTGGATATCCGGGCAATAGTCCGGCAGTGTGAGGTCACTGTCCACCGCCTGCTCCATGCTTCCCTCATATATCAGCTCATTGACACATACGCCTTGCCTGATCACATTCAAATCCATACAGAGCGCCCTCTCTTTCTGTTCGATAATTGCCGATACCAAGATATATGACGCCCCTGTCCCAATTATGAACGCCTGGGGGATCCATTCATAAATTTATTGTAAACACTTGCAATCATGGTCTAAAAATGGCATAATGAGAGAGTCTTTCCCGATTGGGGGAAAAATATTTGAGGAGGAAGCATTGTGGAAGAAGTAAAAAAACGCAGTACTTTTAGCGGCAAAATTGGTTTTGTTCTGGCCGCTGCGGGGTCTGCTGTCGGATTGGGGAACCTGTGGCGTTTCCCCTACTTGGCCGCTAAATACGGCGGGGGAATTTTCCTGCTCGTGTACGTTTTACTGGCGGTCACCTTTGGATTCGCCCTGATGGGCGCCGAGATCGCCATTGGGCGTAAGACTGGCCTGAGCGTGGTAGGCGCCTATAAGAAGCTGAATAAAAAATGGGCTTTCTTAGGGTATATTTCCGCATCGGTGCC
>USLQ01000341.1 GCA_900555545.1 uncultured Oscillospiraceae bacterium
TCCGAGGATGCCGGCGATATATGGGCTGGCACATTCCACTCGATGTGTGCCCGGATCCTGCGCCGGGAGGGCATGGCGCTCGGCTATTCCAGCCACTTTACGATCTACGACACGGACGACTCCCGCCGCGTGATGAAGGAGTGCCAGCAGGCGCTCGGAATTGATGATAAGCATCTGGGTCACAAGGTTATTCTCAATAAGATCAGCCACGCCAAGGACAGCCTGATCTCCCCACAGGAATATGCACAAATGAACGAGGGCGACGTGCTGGGGCGCCAGATTGCCAAGGCGTATGAGCTCTACCAAAAAAAGCTGTATCATGCGGACGCGATGGATTTTGACGATATCATCGTCAACACGGTCCGTCTTTTCCAGCAGCGCGACGATCTGCTGCAAAAGTACAGCGACCGGTTCCGCTATATTATGGTGGATGAGTATCAGGATACCAATCATGCGCAATATGTGCTTGTCAGTATGCTGGCGGAAAAGTACCGGAATTTTTGCGTGGTGGGTGACGACGATCAGAGCATTTACAAGTTCCGCGGAGCCACAATTGAGAATATTCTGGAGTTTGAGCACCAGTATCCCGATGCCAAAGTGATCCGCTTGGAGCAGAATTATCGTTCCACACAGAATATTCTGGATGCCGCGAATGCAGTGATTGCCAATAATGAGGGGCGCATGGGCAAGAATCTCTGGACGGCAAACGGCACCGGTAAAAAGATCCAGATCCATATGGCGCAGGATGAGCGTGATGAGGCGGATTATATCACACAGACGATTTTGAACAATGTGGCCGGCGGCCGCCGCTGGAGCGATCACGCGGTCCTTTACCGGATGAACGCGCAGTCAAGCGCCATTGAGCAGGCCTTTGTCCGATCTGGCGTTGCCTACCGGATGATCGGCGGCCACAAGTTCTATGACCGCAAGGAGATTCGGGATGCGATTGCCTATCTGTGCGTGATTGTCAATCATGGGGATTCGGTCCGCCTGCGCCGGATCATCAATGAGCCTAAGCGGGGAATCGGCGAAACCAGTATGCGCAACGCCACGGAAATCGCTGAGGGGCTTGGCATAGATCTGTTCGAGGTGCTCAAAACGTCTGATCAGTACGACCGGCTTTCGCGGTCATCGGCAAAAATGAAGGCCTTTGCCGAAATGATTGAATCCTTTGAGCGGCGGATGGACGAGATGCCGCTGCACGAGTTTTTCGAGCTGGTGATGGAGGAGAGCGGGTATCTGGCTGCGCTCCGCTTGGATGAGGCCACCTATCAAAACCGGCTGGAAAATATTCAGGAGCTTTCCTCGAACCTCCAGCGTTACATACAGGAAAATCCGGAGGGGGATCTGACAGGATTTTTGGAAGAGGTTTCCCTCATGACGGATATCGACAATTACGATCCCGAGGCGGATGCTGTGCTGATGATGACGCTCCACTCATCCAAAGGCCTGGAGTTCCCAATCGTCTTTATTCCCGGTATGGAAGAGGGGATTTTCCCAGGTAGTCAATCGATCTATGCCCCGGAGGAAGTCGAGGAGGAGCGCCGTCTGGCCTATGTCGGGATCACCCGCGCCAAGGAGGAACTGAATATCACCATGGCCAGTTCCCGCCTGATGTTCGGAATGACCTCACGTAATCCCAAATCGCGTTTTGCCCGGGAAATTCCAGAAGAACTGGTGGATTTTTCCTCCGCTGTATCGAACAGTTATGCCGGCGCCTTTTCCACGAGTTATTCTGCAGGGTACCGCGCACCGGGGAGTGGGGCGCGCACACGGACCGTTGCTTCCGGCGGTAAGGGGGAGAGCGGGAAGGCAGTGCGCATGTTCGAGCGTAAGCCGGCGGCACCAGCCGCCCGGTCCGATGTCCAGTTCCGGGTGGGGGATACCGCGCTTCACAAAACATTTGGTACTGGCGTCGTGCTGAAGGTAACGCCTATGGGGAATGACACACTGTTGGAGATCGCGTTCGATCGTGCAGGTACTAAAAAGCTCATGGCAAACTACGCCAGGCTTACAAAGCCCGAATAAGTCCTTATTTCCGACATGCAACCTGCGCCCTCTCTGATTGGAACCAAACCCCTGTTCTGTCATAAGATGATAGTGAAATTTTATATTTCACTATCATGAACATAGGAGGAAATTTTATGGCAGAATTAAAACAGGCTTGTT
>USLQ01000342.1 GCA_900555545.1 uncultured Oscillospiraceae bacterium
TGGATGGGTAGCAGCTTTAATGTGATGGATTATATTCCTGGATCCCCGTTGACATTCAAGGAGTACCACCGTTTCTCCGAACGCGAAAAGGATCAGCTTGCCGAGGACGAGGCTTTATTTTTAAAGGCGTTGCACGCAGTCCCCGAGGTGGCAGAACACTTCCCCGCACTGTTAGAGGATAAGGCTGCCCTCTTTTCTTCAGATGAAAAAGAACTGTCCGAAATCCTAAAAAGCTGCGGTCGTCTGACTGTAAAAAACGAGAAAGCCATTCAGTTGATTTACGAGAACATAACAAAGTTGAATTTTCTGTTCTGTTTCACTCCTTGTCTGGTGCACAACGACTTCAGCAAGAGCAATATGATATTTCAAAACAACAGGCTGGCCGGTGTGATTGATTTTGGAGATTTTAAAATCAGCGATCCAGACAACGATTTTCTCTGTCTGCTCGACGGTAGCGACGATGATTTTGGTATTGATTTTGGAATGCGCGTTCTCAAATTTTATGATCATCCCAATCCTCAAATAGCACTACAAAAAGCCCGGATTTACAATGCATACTGGCCCATTCAACAGGTGTTATTTGGAGCCCGACGAAAAGACAAGACCCTACTACGCCATGGATTACATACATTGTCCAAACTGAATCCGCAGGATTTCATCCTATAATATGCACAATCCGATTCCGGGCGTTGCGGTAAAAGCATTTACCCAACAGCTTTTCCGGCAGGCCCCGCTCCGCCAGCGCACGGTATAGGCCGGGCATATCATCCACGTGCCCGAATCCCCGCGGCATGGGTGCGCCATCAAAGTCGCATCCGAACGCAATGTGATCCTCCGCGCCCAGCGCACAAAGATATCGGATATTGGCCGCGATCCGCTCCACCGGATCCCCAGGGCCCAAAAATTCCGGGTACAGGTTCAGCCCGATCAGCCCACCGCGCCGGACGATTGTCCGGATCTGCTCCTCCTTTATATTGCGCACGTGCGGCCAGCAGCCAAAGCAGTCCGAGTGGGTTGCAATCAGCGGCGCGTGCGTACGGCGGCACACCTGCCAAAACGTCTCCGGATTCAGATGGGAGACATCGACAGCCATCCCGCAGCGTCCCATTGCTTCGAGAACCGCCTCCCCATATTTTGTCAGCCCTCCGGACACTTTGGATCCACTGCCAAGCTCGTTGCGCCCATCCCAGGTGAGCGTCATGATGCGCACCCCCAGGCGGTAAAAATACAGCACGTTTTCCACTTCGCCGCCCAATGCGCTCCCCCCCTCGATCGAGAGCAGACAGGCACACTTGTGATCCTGGTACGCCTGATCGACCTCCCGCGCGTTCCGGCAGAAGGACGCCCGCCCACTGTTCCGCTCCAGTTCCGCACGAAAGCAGGAGTAGAGCCGCCGCGCATGGTCAAAGGCAGCCTCCCCCCGCAGCCGGTCCGGGATAAAGAGTGCAAACACCTGCGCCCAACGGTCAAAGCACTGCCCGCGCGCGAGGGACAGAGCAAACGAGTTTTTGTCCAGCCCCTGCCCACTCCGTTCACATTCGCTGATCGTGTCACAGTGCAAATCAAAATAATCCATACAAAACGCCCCCTCTATCCACTAAAGATACAGGGGGCACATGTTAAATATTCGTCTCTTGCGCATCAAATGCAGATTTTAGCCACCGGATCCGCTCTACGCCGTCCGCCCGGTTCAGGTAGACCTCCAGTACATCAAACCGGCACGGCGGATCAATCTTCTTTTCGGCAAGATAGGCCGAAGCGGTCAGCTCAATCCTGCGCTGTTTGGCACCGTCCACCGATTCACCAGGGCGTGCGACCATGCCGGCCGTGCGAGTTTTCACCTCCGCAAAGACAAGTGTGCCGCCATCGTAAAAAATCAGATCAATTTCCCCCATCCGTCGCCGGTATTTGGAGGCAACCAATTGAATCCCACGCTCCCGCAGGTAGCGCGCTGCGCACAACTCACCGTAATCCCCAATATACTCCGGCTTCATCGCGCTGCATCTCCCAGGATTTTTTTCAGAAAAGAGCGCCGGTGTTCCGGACAGGGGCCGTATTCGAGCAAAGCCGCCCGGTGGGCCGCCGTCCCATACCCCTTATGCTTGGCAAATCCATATGCAGGATAGCGGGTATCAAGCGCCGTCATATAGCGGTCCCTT
>USLQ01000343.1 GCA_900555545.1 uncultured Oscillospiraceae bacterium
CCCTGCCTCGCCCAGCGTCACACCATTGGGCATCAGCAGCGCGTCGATCACCAAATACCCTCCGTTCAGTGTGACGGGTTATGGATCCGGCCCAGGGCTGTGCGGATGGAATTGCCGGCATAACTTCTATCCGTACTGGGAGGGGCTTTCCAGGCCGAACTACACGCAGGAAGACCTTGACCGGATGGAGCGCAAGGAGTTCACCTACAACGGTCAGGAGATGACGCGCTATGAGGCATCGCAGTACCAGCGGTATCTGGAACGCAATATCCGGGCATATAAGCGGCAATACCTTGCGGAGGAGGCCGCAGGGGTGGACACCACCCGCACCAGTGTCAAGCTCGCCCAGTGGCGTGCCCGGCAGAAGGACTTCCTTGACAAGACCGGCCTGTTTGAGGACAACATCCGGCACCGCGTGTCCGGGTTCGGGCATAAACAGAGTAGCAAAGCATCTTGGAACGCTAAAAAGCAAGCAGATTTAGTCTCCAAGTTCACAAAACGAATGACGGATTCTGGATACAAAGTTACAGGCTTTTCAAAGTATTACGGAGATTCAAGGACATTGGATGAGATGAGCACAGCATTTGAAAAAATGGCACATCTTTATCCCGAAGAGTCAAAGGGAATTACGATAGATTTCCGAGGAACAAAAGAGGAGGGAACACTGGGATGGTTTAGCCCTAAAGATCGTGTGATTCACTTCAATCGAGATTACTTTGGAAACTGGGAATCACTGTCTTCAGATTATATTCGTCTTATGGAAAACGGATATTATCCATTGGGAACAGATGCCCGTGGATGTTTTTATCACGAGTTTGGTCATGCGTTCTGTCAATCACATGGCCCAAAAAGCTATCGTAAAACCGTGGATGAAGTACTTAAGGAGATGGGATATGGAAATATGACCGTTTCACAGAGAAGGAATGCTTTAAGTCACGAGCTTTCTGAATATTCTGCAACAATAACCACACCATCCTATCAGGAGGTAATTGCGGAATGCTTTTCGGAGTGGTATAATAGCGATAGGCCGAGAAAGTTTTGTGATCTGTTTCTTAGGAAGGTGAGTGCTGTATGAGCCTGTATGAACACATCAAGAAAAAAACTTTTTTTCAATCTAATCCAGAATGGGTGTGGTACGATGAGAATGAGATGCCACACTTGACTGAAAAAGCACCGCCAGAAGCCGTGGAATCCTATGAGTACTGGAAAAAATGGTACGAGAAGGGACTGCGTGACGGCGTGATTTACGACTGACACGTGATCGTGCCGTTTTTTATCTGAAAACCAAAATACTTTCAATAGCTCAAAGGGCTGCCGTTTGGCGGTCCTTTTTGTTATACAAAAATTTGCCCCGGGACGGCGTAAAACTCGACCAGCCAGGTGGATGCGACCCACGTAAAAAAGCGTAGGACAGAAAGGTGAGCAATGAAACGAGAAGATTTAAAAGCAATGAACCTGCTGGACGATCAGGTAGATCAGATCATGCAACTGCACGGCGCTGACGTCGAAAAGCAGAAGCAGACAATCGCCACACTGACAGCGACACGGGACGACCTCCAGCAACGTCTGAACGATGCTAACACAAAGTTGGAGGGATATGATCCCGAGTGGAAGAGCAAGGCGGCACAAGCCCAGACGGACGCCAACAATAAAATCCAGGCGCTTGAGCGCGAATATGCCCTCAAGGAACAGGCTGCCGGGCTCAAATTTTCCAGCGAGAGCGCCAAAAAAGCGTTTTTGGATGATCTGGCCGCCAAGGAACTACCCATCCAGGAGGGGAAAGTGCTGGGATTCGACGACTACGTCAAGGAATACCAGAAGAGTGATCCCGGCGCGTTTTTGAGAGAGAAGACCCCGCCGCGCTTCTCCGGCCATGCACAGGGTGCACCGGCGGGCGGCACTGCGAAAGACCAGGCGAACGCAGCACTTCGGGCGGCGTTCGGAAATTCAAACTAAAATTCAGGAGGTAAAATTCATATGCCAGTAAATGCAACACTTTTACAGCAAGCGGAGGCGCTGATCCATGAGCAGGTGGTCAATTCCATCATGCAGGACACGCCGAAGCAGTCCGTCGTCATGCAGCTGGGGCGCAGGCTCACGAACATGACGAGCAATGTTGTCTGGGGAAGCAATGGGAATCTTCCGGGTAA
>USLQ01000344.1 GCA_900555545.1 uncultured Oscillospiraceae bacterium
CTCCGCGCCCCTGGCGTGGTATTGACCCTGATCGCGTTCTTTTCCTACTGCGCGGGGGAGGCGACTTGCTTTCTGTGGACATCCAGCTATTTTGCCGGGACAAAGCAGGGGATGAGCGACGAGCTGATTGCCTCGTTTGGGTCGTTGGTTTTTGCCGGACTGATGCTGGGGCGGCTGATATCAGGATTTGTCTCCAACCGCCTCGGCGACAGAAAACTGATCCGCCTTGGGATTGTGGTTGAATTTATTGGAATTTTACTTGTCGCCTCTCCGTTCCCGGGCTATATTTCCGCAGCCGCCGGATTTTTAATAGTTGGCACGGGGATGGGACCGATCTATCCGGCAATCCAGCATATGGCCCCCGCCAATTTTGGGGATAAGAATAGCGCGGCGGTAATTGGGCTGCAAATGGCGTTTGCATATGCTGGCAGCATGTTTATGCCCACGGTGTTTGGCAAGCTTCAGCAGACAGTTGGCATATGGATTATGCCGCTGTATTTGGCGGCGTTCGCTCTGATGAATATCACCCTGTTGGAGATCGCATATCACCGGATTGACAGGGCGAAACAGGCGCGCTCCTGAACCGCCCGGCGGATGCGGTAAAACCTAATTCTGTTCAACTCCCGCCGCCGCGCGGAATGCCAGTTCCTGTAGCTGTTCCAAGCTGGTCAGTTCGCCGATCTCGCGCCGCATAGCTGCCGCGCCGCGGATCCCCTTCATATACCAGGCCGCGTGCTTGCGCGCCTCGCGCATCCCCACGCGGTCCCCCTTGTATTCACAGATCTTTTGTACGTGCTCCAGCATGATGCGCATCCGTTCGCTCACGGGTGGATCGGGGATGATGCGCTGGTGGCCCAGCCAGGCGTTAATCTGTGCGAAGAGCCACGGCCGCCCGAGTGCGCCGCGCCCGACCATGACCAGATCACAGCCCGTTTTTTCATACATATCAGCGGCGTCCTTTGGCGTAAAGATGTCTCCGTTGCCGATCACGGGGATTTTAACGGCTTCCTTGACCTGCCGGATGATGTCGATGTTGACCGGTGGGGCGTCCATCTGCTCCCGCGTACGGCCGTGTACCGCGACGGCTGCCGCCCCTGCATCCTCGCAGATTTTAGCCACCTCTACCGCGTTCAGGGAGTCCAGATTCCACCCGGCGCGGATTTTTACTGTCACGGGGACGTCTGTTGCTTTTACCACGGCGCGCACAACCTCGCCCGCCAGGCGCGGCGTCTTCATCAGGGCGCTGCCGCAGCCTGTTTTGGCAACCTTGGGGGCGGGGCATCCCATGTTGATATCAATGATCTGCGGATGGAACCGCATCGCCTTTTCGGTTGCCTTTGCCATAATCTCCGGCTCGCAGCCGAACAGCTGCACCGCACACAGATACCGGTCGTCCGCGACGTCCAGCAGCTGCTCCGATTTGCGGTCGCTCATCACCAGTCCCTTGGCGCTGGCCATCTCGCCCACGGTGTAGCAGGCCCCGTGGGCGGCGCAGATTTCCCGCATCGCGCGGTCCGCAACTCCAGCCATCGGCGCCAGCGCGGCGTACCCGTCGATTGTAATATTGCCGATCTTCAAAAAAACACATCCTTCATCCTGTGTAAAAATCGAGATAATTGCAAAATCCTATTTTATCATATTTCTTCTCGGATTTCACTATGGAGTCGGGCGGAATTATGATATAATATATCTGTGTCATATGATTTTAAATTGATTTGGTGCTCCCGACCGGAGACTGAAACGGAGGAATGATTTTGAAGCTCCTCGTGCTCGATGGAAACAGTATCGTCAACCGCGCGTTTTATGCGATCAAAGCGCTCACCACCAAAGATGGAAAATTCACCAATGGGATTTATGGCTTTTTGAACATTCTGCTTCACCTGGAGCAGGCGAGCAGCCCCGACTGTGTAGCGGTGGCCTTTGACCTGAAGGAGCCCACCTTCCGGCACCAGATGTACGAAGCCTACAAGGGCACGCGCAAGCCCATGCCCGAGGAGCTCCACGAGCAGGTGGCGCTGATGAAGGAGGTGCTTACGGCCATGGGCGTGCCGATTCTGACGCTGCCGGGTTATGAGGCGGACGACATTCTGGGCACCGTGGCCAAGCGCAGCCAGAAGGAGGGCATCCAGGTGTCCGTTGTCTCCGGG
>USLQ01000345.1 GCA_900555545.1 uncultured Oscillospiraceae bacterium
AAACAATATAGAAGAATGAAGCGCGCTATATGGCAAAGCGCTCGCTCGCGTATGGCCGGGCGCAGCATCACCCCATGTTCCGCCTGACGCTGAACGGGATTCTCCCCTCAGTGATCACCCCGCTGCTTGGGGCGTACGTCCTCAAGGTGATGATCGACTGCGTATCGGGCACAGTCACGTGGCAGCAGCTTCTGGTATCACTCGTGCTGTTTGCCGTGGGCAGTATCGCCTGCGAGATGATCCGCCAGAAACATGGGTTCCAGATCATGACGTTTAGTGACGGCCTGCGTTACAGCATGCTCAAAACAATCATTGCCAAATCGCTCACCGTACCCTATGAGGATGTGGAGAATCACGACAGGCGCAAGACCTTTGAGGATGCGGTCTCCACCGTCTGGTGGGGTGACCTGGGGGTACAGAACTTTTGGAGCAGCCTGATTCAGCTGCTCGTCTCCCTCACAGGGATCGCCTCTTTCTTCGCCATTCTCGCCGTGGCAAATCCATGGCTGATCCTGATCTGCCTGATAGCGGGAGCGGTCAATTTTGCCGTCGCGCTGGCCGTCTCCCGGCTCAAGCGCGAAAACCAGCGGCAGTTTCTTTCCGCACGGAATAAGGCGCTTTACTTTTCCTGCGGCAAGGCGAGCGACCTGAAAGCCGCCAAGGATGTCAAGCTCTACCATACTGCGGGCTGGTTCTCCCCACTGCTCGAACTGATTACAAGGGAGTACCGGCAATATCTGAAGGACTTTAACCGAAAAAGCCTGTTACTCAACACCATTCAGCTCCTGATCTTCTGTGTGCGCGACCTGGGCGTGTTTGTCCTCCTCGCCCTGCTGTATGATGCGGGGGAATTGACAGCCGGCGACTTTATCTTCTATTACTCCATCATCCAGGGTGCCAACGCGTGGCTGCGTCAATTCGCGGAGCAGTACGGCGTGCTCTATGAAAAGCACCTCATGGCGGACGACTACCGCAAGTGCATCGAAAAAGAGGAAAATACAGGAAGCGGTGAGGCGCTTGAAACGGTACCCGACCGGTGCGCGGTGGCGTTTGAGGACGTCAGCTTCTCCTATGACGGCGAGCACGACGCGGTCTCCCACCTGAATTTTTGTGTATCTCCCGGCGAAAAAATCGCCATCGTCGGCGAGAACGGCGCGGGCAAAACAACTGCCATGAAGCTGCTCAGCGGGCTCTATGCTCCTACGCACGGCCGGATTCTCATCAACGGACGTGATGCGGGCGAACTGGCCGATAAGGAGCGATTCAAGCTCTTTTCGGCGATTTTCCAGGACGTTTTCCTCCTGCCCGCCTCCCTGGAGACAAATGTGACCATGCAGGAGGAATCCCGCACCGACGCCGGACGTTTGGGGGAGGCACTCCAGCTGGCGGGGTTGAATAAGCGCGTGGCGCAGCTGCCCGACGGCGTGAAAACCCGGCTGGGCAAGGAGGTCGATTCAAACGCAGTTGACCTCTCCGGCGGTGAGACGCAAAAGCTGCTGCTCGCGCGGGCGATTTACAAACAATCCCCCATCATCATCCTGGATGAGCCAACCGCTGCACTCGATCCGATCGCGGAGAACGAGTTGTATATGAAATACAACGAGATCACCCAAAACCGCACGTCCTTTTATATCTCCCACCGGCTGGCGAGCACAGCGTTCTGCGACCGGATCCTCTTCCTGGAGAACGGTAAAATCGTGGAGACCGGCACGCACGCTCAGCTGATGGCCCAAAAGGGCAAGTATTTCCGGATGTATTCCATGCAGAGCTATTACTATAACGAGGAACATGAAGGGGGCGCGATTGATGAAAAAGCAAACTAAAAAGCCTTCAGAGGCGCGGCTAAACTTCCGGTTCGCCATACAACTTTTAAAAAAGACGGACAAATCGGCCTTCTTTCTGATTGTGATTTCCGCTTTTTTCACCTACGCCTCACAGATTACGGCCGTCTGGCTCTCCGCGCGTATGACCGCGCTCATTTCCGCCGGGGCCCCGGCTGTGGAAATCATGAAGATCGCGGCGGCGCTCACCGGATCGGTCTTTGCGCTCTCCCTGATCTTCAAGGCGTCTGAGCTCGCCTATCAAAAGTCCTTTGAAATGTTTCGTTTCACGGAGCACAAGATCCTCAGTGAAATAC
>USLQ01000346.1 GCA_900555545.1 uncultured Oscillospiraceae bacterium
CGCCCGCCGTGAATGAGAGCAGTACACCGAACCCGACAAAAACGCCCGCCTGCATGGCGGATATCAAGTAAGCCAGCGGGCGCTCATGCAGCAGCTTGTATTTTTGGGCTGCGAGCGCCCCGGCGGTTTGGATCTCTTCCTGATACATGGGTTCATTCCCTCCGCAATATGATTCCTAAGCCCCTGGAAAGGCCGACCCATATATAATATCTGTTTCCGCCGGGAGAATCAATTGACTTTTTTGTAAAACCGTGTACCCTGTCCGCCCTCAAAAATGTGCGCTTTGGGCAACGGGCGCTCTCTTATAAGATCCGTGGCAATATTTTGGTGCTTATAGACAAAAACTATCCCTGCTTGTAACGGCTAATTTTCAGGCAAAAAGTATCGAAATCTATTTAAAAAAAGAGAAAAATAGAGTAAAATAAAAGCGGAACGATTTTATGTGCGTACTGAGGAAGGAGATTTAAAATGCCGGAGATTTTTGAATCCATGACAATCCCCGTAGGGCCGCTTGGCATTATCGCGCTGCCCGGATGTGAAGAGCTTGCCAAAAAAATCGACCGCTATATTGTCGATTGGCGCGAAAAGCGCGAGAGCGAGCACAAAAATACGATTGCATTCGCCGGATATCAGAAGGAGTCCTATATCATCAATGCCAACTTCCCGCGCTTTGGCACGGGCGAGGCAAAGGCGGTGATCACCCAGACGATCCGCGGCTATGACCTGTACATGGTGATTGATCCCTTTAATTACGGCTGCACATATAAGATGTACGGCCGCGAGGTACCGATGAGCCCGGATGACCACTTTGCAAACCTGAAGCGCGTGATCTCCGCCACCATGGGTAAGGCGCGCCGCATCACCGTCATCATGCCAATGCTGTATGAGGGCCGCCAGCATCGCCGCGCGGGCCGCGAGTCCCTGGACTGCGCCATCGCCCTGCAGGAGCTGTGCAACAACATGGGTGTGGATAATATCATCACCTTTGATGCGCACGATCCCCGCGTACAGAACGCAATCCCCCTCAATGGCTTTGAGGATGTCCAGCCGGCCTACCAGATGATTAAAGCGCTGGTCAACAACGTGTCCGACCTCAAGATCGATAAGGATCACCTGATGGTCATCTCCCCCGACGAGGGCGGTATGGGCCGCTGCATCTACTACTCCACCGTGCTCGGGATTGAGCTGGGCATGTTCTATAAGCGCCGCGACTTCACCCGTGTGGTCAATGGCCGCAACCCCATTGTTGCACATGAGTTCCTGGGCGACGACGTGGAGGGCAAGGATGTCATCATTGTGGATGACATGATCTCCTCCGGCGACTCCATGATCGAGGTCGCCAAAAAGCTGAAAGATCTGAAGGCCAACCGGATCTTCATCTGCACGTGCTTTGGCCTGTTCTGCGAGGGGCTGCGCACGTTTGACGAGGCATATGAAAAGGGCCTGTTTGACCGCGTGTTTACCACGAACCTGGTCTACCGCACGCCGGAGCTGCTCCAGCGTGACTGGTACTGCGAGGTAGATATGTCCAAGTACATCTCCTACATCATCGACACGCTCAACCATGATATGTCCGTGAGCAAGCTGCTCAACCCGTCCGACAGGATCTATGCCTTCCTGGAGCGGAAGGGCTATCACATCGAGCACAACGCATAAAAACAGCAGATCCATTCGGCCGCCGGATTCCGGCGGCCTTTTTGATCGGGTAAAACATCCATAAAAAATTGACGGCGCAGAGAGGGTAAAAGCTCTGCGCCGTACATCTATTTGAATGAGCAAGTATTGGCAAATTTAAAATCCCGGAATCCGTACAACAGCGTGGTCATCCGGCAGGATGCGTTTTCCGCCGGAGCAGCATCAGCACAGCGGCCGTACCCGCCGCAGCAGCCGCGATCCCCGCGACCAGGCCGTACCGCGTGGCGTCCCCCGTCTCCGGCCCATCCCCATGATCCGGCGGGAATTCCTCGGGCTCCGTCGTCGTGGCGGGGGGAGGCGCTGTGCCGCGGTTGGTCACGGTAAAGACATCGCCAGAGCGTGAGACGGAGACCGTATAGCCATCCGGCACAGATGCCTCCGCAACCTGCCAGTTGTGCCCGGCGGCGAGGCCATCCCAGGTGTAATGCCAGCCGTTGGAG
>USLQ01000347.1 GCA_900555545.1 uncultured Oscillospiraceae bacterium
CCGCTGGGCTTTGATGGGTACTTTGCGGCATATAACTTCCACCACGAGTATTACGCACCCAAGGCCTATTATCATCTGGACACCAACGAGAAGGTCTACTGCACCAAATACGAGCCGGACCAGCAGACGGATATGGCGATCGAGCGCATCCGGGCGCATCAGGCCAGCGGGAAGCCGTTTGCGCTGTTCCTCTCCTACGGGACGCCGCACGACCCGTGGACCCCGGAGAACGTCCCGCCGGAGTACTATGACCTGTTCCGGGACGTCGACTTCCCTCCCCCGCCGAATTACAAAAAGCACAACGATCCGTACGCGGACGGCTGGGCGCGCTTCCTGCCCGGCAAGCGGAGTAAGATTGGCGACTGGAAAAAGGTCTACTATGCGATGGTGGCCAATCTGGACGCGAATGTGGCTCGGCTGCTGAAGGCCGTGCAGGACGAAGGGCTGGCAGACGACACGATCTTTGTCTTCACAAGCGACCACGGGGAGATGTTCGGCGCACAGGGCCGCCACGCGAAAAATATCTTTTATGAGGAATCGGTGCGTGTCCCCTTCCTGATCCGGTGGGGCGATAAACTGCCAAAGGGAAAAAATTACACCTGCTTGAACACGGTGGATATCATGCCCACACTGCTGACGATGATGGGTCTGCCTGTACCGGATACCGTACAGGGTACGGATATCAGCGACTGCATCCAAAACGGGACACAGCGCGAGAACAACTGCCTGATGATGGGCACCGGCCCCACCGCCATCTACGGCAATGGCGTGGAGTGGCGCGGCATCCGCTCCGATCGGTACACCTATGCGACGTACAAGTGCGACGGCAGCGAGTACCTGTTTGATAATCGGGACGATCCGTATCAGCTGCACAACCTGATTCACAGCCCGGAGCACGCGCAGGTTCTCCATGCACTGCGGGAGCAGATGTACGCCATGATGCGCAGGATCGGCGACAACTTTGAGAAGAACAGCTATTACAAAAAGCACTGGGTCGATCATCGGAAGATCCTTCCGGAGCTGAAATAAGACGAGAGGGGCAGAGAGATGAAACCAAAAAAACTTCTTGCGGCTCTGCTCTCAGTGACGTGTGCCCTCCCGCTGGCGGGCTGCACCGCTTTTACCAGAATTGACGCCTCCCACTATGAGAACGCTCACGGTTCCTTAATTAATCCGGACGCCTCCGCGGAAGCGGTCTACCTGATGCAGTACCTCAAGAGTATCTACGGCAAACAGATTTTGAGCGGGCAGTACATCAATGAATATGAGGATTACGATCAGCCGAAGTTCCGGGAGGATGAGAACAACCCGGATAGCGTGCCGACCGTATTCAAGGCAAACGAGCTCCAGGCCGTGCACAGTGTCACCGGAAAATATCCTGCGCTCCTGGGGCTGGACGTCTCCGGTGTGGAGAGCGGGAGCCGGTGCTTCAGCGCACGGCAGGCCGTGGAATGGCACAACGCCGGCGGGATCGTGACGATCTGCTGGCACTGGCCGGTCGACAACCAGGACCGGCCAGCCACGAGCTTTTTACACCGACCAGACGGATTTCAGCCTGCGTGCGGCGCTCGCCGACCCGAACGGCGCGCTGTATCAGGGGATGATCGCCGACATTGACGCAGTGGCCGAAGAACTGAAAATCCTCCGGGACGCACATGTCCCCGTCCTGTGGCGGCCCCTGCATGAGGCCAGCGGCGGCTGGTTCTGGTGGGGCGCCGACGGCGCGGAAAGTTACAGACAGTTATGGGATCTTCTGTACGACCGCATGACGAATTACCACGGGCTGAACAACCTGATCTGGGTTTACAACGGGCAGGATCCCGGCTGGTATGTCGGAGACGACAAGTGCGACATCATCGGAGATGATCCCTATTATCCCGACAGCAGCCGCACCGAATACCAAAAGGACCCCGCAAACAGCAAGCGTTTCAAGTCGACCTATCGGGCATCCCACCGCAAGATGATCGCGATGACGGAGAATGATTTTGTCCCGAGCCCGGATGCGATGTTTGACAAGGGGACCAAGTGGCTGACCTTCTGCACGTGGTGCCGCGAATTCGTCTGTGCACAGCAGCCCACCACGGACGGCTCCACCGTGTACGCACCGGAATACGGCTCCCCC
>USLQ01000348.1 GCA_900555545.1 uncultured Oscillospiraceae bacterium
GCCTGGATACGATGCGCCGCATCGTAAAAGAGGGCAAAGAGATGGGCACCTTCATGTACATCTTCACCGGCGGCGAACCGCTGGTGTGCAAGGACGAGATCCTGACCCTGTGCCGGGAGAACCCGGATTGCGGCTTCCTCGCCTTTACAAACGGCACCCTGATCGACGAGGCATTTGCCAAGGAGATGCGCAAGGTCGGCAACTTCTTCCCGGCATTCAGCATCGAGGGCCATGAGGATGCCACCGACATGCGTCGTGGTAAGGGTACCTATCAGAAAGTAATTAAAGCCATGCAGATTCTCAAAAGCGAAGGACTCGCATTCGGCGCCTCTATCTGTTACCACTCCAAGAATGTGGAGGAAGTCTGCTCCCCCGAATACATCCAGTTCCTGGTGGATCAGGGCTGTCTGTTCGCCTGGTACTTCACCTATATGCCGCTGGGCGCGGACGCCGTGCCGGAGTTGATGGTCAGCGCCGAGCAGCGCAAGACTGCGTACCGTCTGCTCCGCGAGGCGCGCAAGACCAAGCCGATCTTTGCGCTTGATTTCTGGAACGACGGCGAGTACGTCCAGGGCTGCATTGCGGGCGGGCGCCACTATCTTCACATCAATTCCAACGGTGATGTGGAGCCGTGCGCATTTGTCCACTACTCCAATGTCAACATCAAGGAGTGCTCCCTGCTTGACGCACTCAAATCCCCGCTCTTCATGGAGTTCTATCACGGCCAGCCGTGGAATGAGAACCACCTGCGTCCCTGCCCAATCCTCGATAACCCGGGCAAGATCAAGGCGGCTGTCGAGCGCTCCGGCGCCCACTCCACCGAGATGCTCGCCCCCGAGAGCGTGGATGATCTTATCAAAAAGACGATCCCCGCTGCCAAGGCATGGGCGCCTGTCGCCGACGAGATCTGGGCGAACACAGACTATGAAAAGCACAACAATCCCACAGTCATGTATCAGGAGAAATAAGTGGAAGGCTCCATTTATCCGGGCACGCTGGTTTCAGCGTGCCCTTTTTCTGTAAAAAAGCTGTCTTGGGGGGAACCTTTTGATCCACTGAATTGTATTTGTAGATGGAAGGGGGCGGTAGGATGATCGACTCATATATCCAACAATATGGGCGGCGGCTATATGGCCTCTGCCTGGTGCTATGCGCCAATAAAGACGATGCAGACGACTTGTATCAGGATACGTGGCTCAAGGCGTTGCAGCACTTTTCCCGTTACGACCCAAGCCGTCCCTTTGAGCCCTGGCTGACGAAGATCTGTGTTAACACATACCGCAACGCACTGCGCCGCGCTGCTCGCAGCCCATTCCTCTATTTTAATGACAGCGAGGAACGGGAGCGCACGCTCTCCGCTATCCCTGCTCCGGAACAGGAGGATTACAGTGTACTCTACGATGCGATTCTGCGCCTGCCGGAAAAACTGCGGATCACCGTAGTGCTGTTCTACTTTCAGGATATGGAAATCCATGCCGTAGCTCAAACACTAAATCTCCCCCCCGGTACTGTTAAATCGCGGCTAAACCGGGCGCGAAAAATGTTGAAGGAGGGATTATCCAATGCGCCAGATCTATGATTTTGAGCGTGCCGCACCGCCAGTTTTGAACGAAAATATACTCCGGCACACGTTAGAACGCCGGCGGCGCAGGCGCCAGGCCGTCATCGCCGCAGTGGGCGGGATTCTCCTGCAAATCGCACTGATCTTAATCGGCCTGCTCGCCGCACCGGTCAGCACGGCGCTGTTTACCGTCTGCCTTGGGTGCGCCGTTGCCTCATTGGCAGGCGGCACAGCAACCTTTGTCATATATCGCCGCCTGATCCGGAAAGGAGGGAATCCCCTATGACTTTAACCCCGGCTGAAATTTTCATCATCGTTCTGGCCGCCGTCCTGTACCTGCTCCTCCTGATTCTCGTGGGCCGGTACGTCTATCTCGACGCCCGGCGGCGCGGGATGGATGGCGCCAAGTGGACGCTGATCTGCGTCCTTGCGCCCGCGCTGGCGGGATTTGCCATCTATCTGCTGGTGCGCCGCGACTTGCCCGAACAAGCCTGCCCCGTGTGCGGCGCGCCGGTGGAGACGGATTGGATCGCCTGTCCCCGGTGCGCAGCCCC
>USLQ01000349.1 GCA_900555545.1 uncultured Oscillospiraceae bacterium
GATATGTCCGGGCCCAACGCTTGGAGGGGGTGATCGCGATGGGCGCATCCCCCTCCCGCGGGATTTGAAATCCCGCAAGTGTGCCGGAGAACTCAGCGGCGGTCTTTCCACAGTCATCCAGCAGCCTGGCAGTGAGAATATCCTCATCCGCCGCAATGAGTTCACATGAGACCTCCACCCTTGCGGGCGCCCCGGCCGGCACATAAGTGCCGATGTGTGTCCGAGTGATGTGATGCTCGGGCAGTGCAAACAGGGTAATATCGCGCAGGATGCCGCCTATATTACAATGTGCGTAATAACTTGCCCAGGCGGCGCTGCTAATCTTTTCCCCGCCGGGATTCCAAGGCCCCTTTTTCTCCCCCTCCGCGTCGGTCACCCCGATCACAAGTGTAACCGCATCCGTCCCGGCAAAGGATGTAATCTCACAGTCCCACGCGGTAAAACCGCCTGCGTGCGACCGCACAAAATGGCCGTTGACCCACACGCGCGCATGGGAGTATATCCCCTCAAAGCGCAGGAACACTTGACAGCCTGCAAAGGATGGCGGGATCGACAAGGTGCGCCGGTAGTAATACTCCGTATTGTTCTGCACATCAAACCCCTGCATGATGAGGGATCCCGGTACTGTCACCGGTCTCCAACGCTCCTGCGGTATCGCATTAAAATCATAGTCCTGCTCCCGGTCATAGGCGGATGGAATATCCGGGATCTCCTCAAAGAGGAACTCCCACTCCGCCATATCCTGCCGGGTGAGGAGCATGGAACTCTCCCCACCCGTTCCCAAACGCTCCGGGATTGCCGGTAATGCCGGGGGATCCCCCAGCCTATAAGCACGATCCAATCGTTCAAAAGCCATGCTTTCTCTCCGTAAAATGTACTGAATTACTACTCCTCATCAAACACGACGGCCACCTTGCCGCACTTGCCGCTGGCCATCAGGGCGTAGGCCTCGCCGGCCTTTTCGAGAGGAAAGCGGTCTGTGACAAGATCCTCGGGATGGATGTTCCAGCGGACGAGCTTGTCGACCAGATCCTCCATGCGCCACAGGGAGGTGACCCAGCTGCCGTAGATAGTCTTCTGGCCGTGGATGATGTCCGGTGAGGGATTAAAGGTACAGGTATTCCCCTCGCCGACAAAGGCGATCTTACCATAGCTCTTCGTCCCGCGGATGGCGAGCTGGCGTCCCTGGTCGTTGGCGGAGCAGTCGACCGCCTTTTCCGCGCCCTTGCCGCCGGTGACGGAAAGGATCTTCCCAAGCGCCTCATCATCCGATTTAAACACATAGTCGGCCAGTCCCAGGTCCTGGGCAATTTTCAAGCGGGAATCGTCGTACTCCACGCCGATCAGCTTGTCGGCGCCCATGGCGCGCGCAAGCTGGAGCGCTGCCAGCCCAACGGGGCCGAGGCCCACAACCAATACCGTATCATCGCCGATCGTGATCTTCTCGAGCGCTTCATATACCGTGCCAAACCCACAGGCAACCTGTGCACCGTCCACATACGTCAACTCATCGGGCAGCGGGATCAAGTCCTTTTCCTCCGCCAGGATGTACGGCGCCATGCCGCCATTGCGCTGCCAGCCGTACGCCTGACGGTGTTCCGATGTGCAGGAGATCGCATAGCCACGGCGGCAATCATAGCACAGGCCGCAGCCGCTGATGTGGTAGATGATCACGCGGTCGCCCTTTTTAAAGCGCCGCAGTCCCTCGCCCTCCTCCACGATGACGCCGCAGGGTTCATGGCCGGCAATGGTTCCGTCAATATAGCCCTCCGCGCCTTTTCCGGTATGTTCCCGGTAGATGCAGCGGATATCGCTGCCGCAGATCGTGGAGGCCATCGTCTTGATGAGTACCTGGCCGTGCCCTGGCTTCGGGATATCAAACTCCTTAAATTCCACTGTGCTGTTGCCCGGGAGCGTTGCTCCGATCATTTTACCTTCCATTATAAATTCTCCTTTAACCATGTGTTATCTTGATAAACCCAGTGATCCAATTTTCCATCAAGATCCCAGAGATCCCGCCAATCGTCGGACCCCGGCCAGAGGAACACCTGCCCCTTGACCAGGCGGCAGTTGCAGTCCGCCGCACGGATCCGCGCCATCTCCTCCGCAGA
>USLQ01000350.1 GCA_900555545.1 uncultured Oscillospiraceae bacterium
ACTCGTACTCCATATACTTGGTAGGCGTAGGTCCCTCGATGGTACTACTGGTCTGATTTCGCCATTCGTCGCTTGGGGATACATAACCCACGCGCAGATAGACCTTTCCACCGTTTTTGTTTTCGCTCTCCGTATAAGGGGTATAGCTGCTGTCAGAGCTGTACAGTGCCACATGGAATTCATTTTGAACCGAATCGTACTCAAAAAAAGTCTCTTCGGCCGGAGTTTTGGGCTGTAATTGGCAATCGGGGCCGAATAGTTCCCGGCAGGCATCCACTACATCTCCCAGAGGAACCAACGCGCGGCCAGCCTCATCGTACTCGGTATAGTTTGTCCCGTTGTTCGCCGTAATGGTTTTCCACAGGGATGCGTTCAGAATGAAATCTTCGTCCGCTTCCTCGATGGATTCGAATGGGGCGGGGTCCTGCATAACCACTGGCGTCAGGAACGTGTCATACTCGCGCAACTGGGAATCGTCCGTCATCGTGGTGTAAATACGGTTGCCAATGGTCCCGGCGATAAATACCACGCCCACCAGCGCCAGCAGAAGAACCAAAGCGCCCACTGCAACCCCATACCGCCTGCGCCCCTTCCGGCGTACAGGCTGTTCTGGCACCGAAGGAATCGTGTTCTCTTCCTCCGGCTCGGGCGCCCATTTTGTCAACAATGCGTCATCCTCGTCCGCATCCGGATAGAAATCATCGATCTCCGTCGCATCGTCCTCTGTCGGAGAAACCGTCGGCCGTTCTGTAAAGGCTTCGCGGTAATCGGCCGTAAAGTCGGCAATCTTTTCCCTGCGCCGTTTTCCCGCCACAGGTAGCTTTTCCTGCTCCGTCCCCTCAGTTGATACCCCTTCCGGTTTTGGGTTCTTTCGCGCCCGGTTTTTTCGATTTTCCAGTTTATTATTCATGAATCCTCTCCGTATAATCGCCTATTTTATGTACTTATCGGATTTGACCATCCCCTGTGATGATAAACTTGGTGGAGGTCAACTCCCGCACTCCCATCGGACCGCGGGCATGCAATTTTTGGGTAGAAATCCCGATCTCGGCGCCACAACCGAACTCACCGCCATCTGTAAAGCGGGTCGAAGCATTGACATAGACCGCCGCTGAATCCACCCGCTCTGTAAACGCACGGGCATTCGTATAGTCATTGGTGATGATCGCGTCGCTGTGTCCGGATGAGTATCGGGCAATGTGTACGAGGGCATCTTCAAAGGAATCCACCACCTTGACCGCCAGGATGTAGTCAAGGTACTCACAGCTCCAATCCTCCTCCTGCGCGGGAAGTACAGCATCCCCCAAAATTTCACATGTCCGTTTGCAACCGCGCAGTTCCACTTTCTTCTCGTCCAGACGTGCCTTAATGGCAGGCAACGCTTTCTCGGCAATGTCCCTATGGACCAACAGTTTCTCCATCGCATTGCAGACCGACGGGCGGGAAGTCTTTGCGTTAAATATAATGTTGACTGCCATATCGATGTCTGCGGACGCGTCTACAAAGACATGGCAGTTGCCCACGCCGGTCTGAATCACCGGCACATGGGAATTTTCCACTACGGAACGAATCAGCCCCGCTCCGCCGCGCGGGATCAAAACGTCAAGATAATCGGTCAACCCCATCATCTCGATAGAAGACGCGCGCGTGGTATCCTGTACCAGTTGGATACAATCCGCGGGCAATCCCGCATCTTCCACTGCATTTCGCATCACTTCTGCCACCGCGGTGTTCGAATGAATTGCCTCTTTTCCTCCGCGCAGAATCACAGCATTACCCGCCTTTAGACAGAGGGCTGCCGCATCCGCTGTCACGTTGGGCCGGGCCTCATAGATGATCCCGATCACCCCGAGGGGTACCCGCACGCGCTGAATTTGTAGTCCATTGGGGCGGACAAATCCGTTTACAACCTGCCCCACCGGATCTTCCTGGGCGGCCACCCCACGCACGCCTTGCGCCATCCCCGCGATGCGCGCTGATGAGAGCGCCAGCCGGTCCAACAGGCTTTCACGCATCCCGCTTTCACGTGCCGCGCAGAGATCCTTTTCATTTGCCGCGAGAATTTCTGCCTCATGTGCTTCGATGGCATCCGCCATTTTCATAAG
>USLQ01000351.1 GCA_900555545.1 uncultured Oscillospiraceae bacterium
CCGGCGTAAACCGCGAGAGCACCCATGCTGCCAAATCGTAATCGGGGTGGGGCTTCGCGCCGACGCCGATTTTGACACGCGGGAACTGTTCACTGTCCAGATGGGCGATGATGCTCTTAATCCCGTTGTGGCCACCATCCGACCCCTTGCGGCGGATGCGCGTAGCCCCCGGTTTGAGCGAGATATCATCAAACAGGACAACCACCCGCTCCGGCGGAATTTTATAATAACTGGCCGCCGCCTGCACGGCGATCCCGCTCTCGTTCATAAAGGTTTGCGGCTTCATCAACAGGCACTTCTGTCCACCGAGCTCTGCCTCGCCGACCAGGGCATGGAACTTGATCTGTTTCACCGAAACCCCGGCCTTCCCGGCGATCGCGTCGATGGCCTGAAAGCCCGCATTATGGCGTGTAGCCTCATATTTGGGGCCCGGATTCCCGAGCCCCACGATCAAATACTGCGGCGCACCGCGCCGAAACATACCAAACATCTTTGATTTTCCTCCAAATGAGGGATTTATTTTTTTCCGCTCCGGTGGTCGCGTGGGACAACATACTGCTGTGCGCCGCAGTGCGGACACTTGATGACCTTGCCCTCCAACGACATCCCGGTGAAGATCATCCGGAGCAGGTAGGGCATATATTCCTTGCCGCACTGCGGGCAAACGATCACCCGTTGGTCACGCGGCACCTGGAGATACCAATAGATCCCACGGGCCGCCACAAATGCCACAATCAGCAGCAGCAATATCAAAACGATTCGTACCATAACTACCTCTCCGCAGCTGCGGAAGCCTTATTTTCTCCGGCGGACCCAGCCCTCTTTGTTCACCTGACGGGCCCGCGCGATCCCGAGCGACTCGGCCGGGACATCCTCCGTTATTGTGGAACCGGCTGCCGTGTAGGCATTCTCTCCAACGGTGACGGGGGCGATCAGATTCGGATTGCAGCCGATAAACGCATGGTCGCCAATCGTGGTGCGGTGCTTGGCCCGGCCGTCGTAATTGACTGTCACGCAGCCACAACCAAAGTTCACACCCGATCCGACGTCACTATCCCCAACATACGTCAGGTGGGAAACCTTGGTGCCCGTACCGACAGTGGAGTTCTTCACCTCCACAAAATTCCCCAAGTGCACCCGCTCGCCGACCTTGGAGTTGGGGCGAATATGGACAAATGGGCCAATATCTGCACCGTCCATCACCTGGGCGTGCTCACACTTGACATTATCCAACACTACACCCGAGCCGATCTGGCTATCCACAACCATCGTATTAGGGCCGATCACACAGCCCTCTCCGATGGAGACGGAGCCGCACAGGATGGAATTGGGCAGAATCGTCGTATCGCGCCCAACCGACACATCCGGTCCAATCAGGATCCCATCCGCACAGGGGATATCCACACCGTCCGCCAGCAGCTTGGAGAGGACCTGCCTCTTGGCGATGGCGTTGAGCTCCATCAGTTGGAGCCGGTCGTTCGCACCAAGCACCACGCTGGAATTGGCCGTGGAATACACGCCAGCGCGTCTGCCCCCCTTGCGGAGGATAGCCACTGTATCGGTCAGGTAGTACTCCCCCTGCGCGTTGTCCCCGCGCAGCTGGGAGAGGCTTTCGAGCAGTGCGGAACCATCAAACCAGAACGCGCCGGAGTTCACCTCGTAGATTCCCTTCTCCTGTTCATCGGCATCCTTTTCCTCCACAATACGGGCAAGGGAGCCGTCCCGGTGATCTATTACGATCCGGCCATAGCCGTACGGATTATCTACCCGGGCGGAAATAACGGTGACAGCATTCTGCTCCTGACAATGCTTTTCCAAAGCGCCATTGATTGTCACCGAGTCAATCAGCGGCGCATCCCCATTGAGCACGAGCACGCTGCCCCCCTGTGCGGCAATAAATTCCGCCGCGGAGCGGACGGCGTCCCCGGTGCCAAGCTGCTGTTCCTGGCGCACCGTGACAACATCTGCCGGCAAATGCGCGCACAACTGCTGACTGCCATACCCCGTGACCACACAGATCTGGTCGATTCCGGCTTCGCGCACAGCATCAATAACCCAATCGATCATCGGCTTGAGCAGGATCTTACACATC
>USLQ01000352.1 GCA_900555545.1 uncultured Oscillospiraceae bacterium
GACCTCGTCGATTGTTTTAAGTTTTTCCATGGCGAGTTCCCCGATCTGCTTGGAGGTCACCTCGCGGTCCAGCGAGTTCTGGAGCGTCTGCTCAATATCCGTCACGGAGGCCTCGAGCACGTCGATCGGAACACTCCGTTTGTCACAGGCGCGCAGCATGCTGTTGAGCAGCTTTTCCGGGTCGAATACCTCACGGGACTTGTCCCGCTTGATCACCAGGATCGGCACATTCTCAATAATCTCATAAGTGGTAAAGCGCTTGCCGCACCGCATACACTCCCGGCGGCGGCGAATGCGCTCCCCTTCGTCTGTGGGACGGGAATCGATCACCTTGCTCTCCTCATAGGCGCAAAAGGGACACTTCATTTTAATTCAACTCCTCTTTTCCAAACTGACTGATCATCTGCTCTTAGTATATCATATTCTTCTCTGTAAAGACAAGGCGTTTACAGATTTTGTTTCATTCTTTCTGACCGCTCAACAACAGTTGCGCAAATAGCGCTCCGATTCCAGCAGCTGGCGGTCATTGGAAAATCCGTTGGAGTAGAGCTCAATAATATAGGCCCCCCGGTAACCGGATGCTTCCAGATGCCCGAAAAGGGAGGGAAAATCAAAATCCCCCTCGCCGGGCGGCAGGCAGTCGCCGCGCAGGCCGTGATCGCTCACGTGTACATGATCAATATGCGTCCCCAGCTCCTGAATAAAGGAGAAGGGGTCCTCCCCGGCGCGTACACACTGCTTAATATCCAATGTCATGCGGAAGGCATCCCCCAACAGTTCGGCCAGCTGTTTGGCATAACCGACGCTCTCACAGGAGAAGTGTACCACATTTTCGTGTGTCACGGTAATACCGAATTCCCGCCCCGCACGGATCACCCGGGCGAGACGCTCGGCGTAGAATTCCGCGGGCAGTTGCTTGGCTGCTTTTCCACCATGCATCACCAGGAATCGGGCGCCCAGTTGTGCGGCCGCCAAAAAATAGCGCCGGTACAGATCAAGGCCGTCAGTTACCCGGCGCTCATAATCGCTGAAAAAGATATATCCCTCCGCAAAGGAAGTGAAGGGGTGCACAGAGACAATCTCCATCCCATAGTGATGGCGGATGGATTCCAACTCGTGCAGGATAGCACCGTTCAGCTCACTGGAGGAATTGAAAAAGAGTTCTGCCGTCCGGAATCCCAGTTCCGCCGTCCGCAACAGGGACTTTTCGGTCAGTTCGGGATAAAAACATGCGGTGGAAATCCCTGTGACCATAATCGAACACTCCCTTTTCTGGAATAATTTGTGTGTTGAAAAACGTCGCTTTTTAGTGATACAATAGTGCCGGTGATTGGATTGAAAACACTTTTGATGGAAGTGAAAAGCAGCCTGCGGGGGTGGAACCCCATTTCACGCAGGGCCGTCCGTTTTGGCGTTCCGGCATGTGCCCTCGCGTTTACGGCGTGTGCAATGCTCTATATAGCGGCCGGGCGGATAGGGGACTACTATACCCTCCTGCGCTGGTGCGGGGAACTGGCCACCTGTGCCCGGGATTCCCTCACGGCCATTTTAGCCTCCGCCATGATTGGCGAGATCATTGCCCGTGCAGCGATCCCCCCCTCCAATGATACTATAAACAGATAAGTGTGTCAATTTTGTAAATTGTTGACGTCAGAGCGGATTCTGTGGCAATCCGCTCTACTTTTTTATCACCAGGTGTGGTATAATTGGAAGAGAGATGGGAGAATCATCGTTTGATCAGAATCAGTCAGGGGTGGATGCAGGTAGTATGCAATATCAGATTAATCCGGCGTCGTATCAGTCCGTGTTCGCCGTACCGGCGTCCGTAGTTGATCAGTATCTGCGTTTTGCCGGGGCTGCACAACTGAAAATTTTGCTCTGGGCGCTGCGCAATTGCCCCGGCGGATTTGATGCGGATGCGGCATCAAAGGCGCTCAAGCTTTCGCGTATGGATGTGGTGGACGCAGTCCAGTACTGGGTCGAGGCGGGGATTATCCTTCGGACCGGTGAGGAGGCATCCGGTACCGGCTGTCAATATGTTCTGGCGCCTGCAACAACGGAGGAACCGGAAACTGTACA
>USLQ01000353.1 GCA_900555545.1 uncultured Oscillospiraceae bacterium
TGGCTCCGCTCCCTGCCGGAGCCGTTTGAATCGGAGATGAAAGCGCTGTTTGGTGAATTGGAAGCGCTTCAGACACCGGAGGCAAAAATCTGTAAGGCGCTGGACAATCTGGAGGCACTCATCCAGCACAATGAATCCGACCTGAAAACATGGCTGCCGCTTGAGTACGATTTGCAGATGACGTATGGGAATGACACGACTGCCTTTTCGGACTATCTGACGCACCTGCGCGACGAGGTCCGGGCAGACAGCAGGCGAAAAATCAAACAGGGGACGTAAAAAAGCGAGCCGCCCATAAAACGGGCGGCTCTATTCGTGCATGATGGTGGTAGAAACGCAGCAGACCCTGATTTATAAAAGCAGATCCGCGAATACGCCCCAGTGATCGCTTGGCGCGAGTCCGGTATGACTGTCTACGGATTTTCCGAAGGTATCAAAGAGGAGAAGTCGGGGAAAATCACGCGGATAAGGGTTCATCATCAGGATACGGTCAAATCGCTGACTGACCTCCACAGAATTTTCTTTCTGCCAGCGCGGGTTGTTCCTGAAATCGACCGTCACTTCCGGGGGAATCCCTTTGGTACATCCAAAGGATTCCGCCAAATCGATCCAGTAGGGCTTGGCCTCCCTGTGGAACAGGGATTGCTGGCCCAGCAAAAATTGATGGACGCTGGAATGGGGTGAGCAGTTAAAATCACCGGCGATGAAAGCATAGTCCGCTTTTAATGCGGCGATATTTTTAACAATCCCAATGATATCCTTTTCCCGATTCAGCGCAGAGTTCCAATCCAAGTGAATGTTGGATAGAGCGATCTTTTTATCCTCTAAGGTAATTGAGACGATCACTGCGTGGGATGTATATTTTGGCCGGGTGATCGGATATCGGCTTAGGATAGCCAACCCCTCGCGCTCGTTTTTATGATTTCGGAAGCATGCATATGGGAAGTCAAGCGCCTTCAAAATAAATTCGAAATGCGCACGATCCGCACTTCCTGCAGGCATAGGATATCAGCCTGGACAGTCTGTATTTCAGTTACCAGCTGTTGTGCGCGGATAGGCATCCCCTCATCGGCATTCCATAGGTTATAGGAGGCGATCCGCATACATTCTCTCCTTTCCCCACCAGTCGGGGCACAGCTCCCCTAGCGTGACGGTGCGCATGGTCTCGTGATCCATCAGGATCTCCATGGAAGAACTGTCAGGATCCAGCTGCATCAGATACTCCCGGCACGCCCCGCACGGGGAAGCCACACGTCCGTCCCGCATCACACAGACAAGCTTTTTAATTTTACTTTCCCCATTGGTGATCATATTGGCAATGGCATTGCGTTCCGCACACATCCCGAGGGAGCAGGCTGTGTCAATACAGACGCCGGTGTAGATATTCCCGCTGTCTGTTAAAATGGCGGCGGCTACGCCTCCGGCTTCAATGAATGGGGAGATGGTTCTGGGGTTTAGTTTTTCCTTTGCGGCATGATACAGCGTATCCCAAATATTCATCGTTGTTTCTCCTTATTGTGAGCGCTTATATTCTCCTGAAAATATTGATGCATGAGACGGCAAACGGCGCTACCGGGTGCACCGGACAACCACCTATAATTATAGTTTTGCGCAAGAGCTAATGCGCCTTTCACGGATGTATTAAAGCATACCTCTAACATCAGACAGAGTCCTCCTCTCCAGCTCCAGCAGCTTCTGCTTCACGTCCAACCCGCCGGCGTAGCCGGTCAGGCTGCCGTCCGCCCCGATCACACGGTGACAGGGGACAATGATAACGACGGGGTTCCGGTTATTTGCCATGCCGACAGCCCGGCAAGCCTTCGGGTTCCCAATCCGTTCGGCCAGTTCGCCATACGTGACGGTCCGCCCATAGGGGATGCGGAGCAGCTCTCGCCAGACGGATTTTTGGAAGGGCGTCCCGTACAGGGAGAGCGGGAGGTCAAATTCCCGCCGCGTTCCGGAAAAATACTCGTCCAATTCCCGCCGTGCCTGCTCCAACAGGGGCGTGGATTGGTTGACCGCGCCGGGGAACGACCGCATCCCCTTGAAAAACACCGCG
>USLQ01000354.1 GCA_900555545.1 uncultured Oscillospiraceae bacterium
TGACATGCTGCATGTACAGGTCGCCCATCACGGCGAACTGGAGCAGTGCCTCCGGCTTACACTCGGCGTTGGCGCCGCAGTCGAGCATTAAAAACGGCGTGGTATCCGACGGCATGATGCTCGCAATCGCCGCGCGCCTCACGCCCTTGATGCGCTTGACGATGAAAGTCGCCCCCACGACGAGTGCGCCCGTGCTGCCCGCGGAGACAAAAGCGTCCCCCTTGCCCTCCGCCAGTGCGCGAAGGCCCACAGCCATGGAGCTGTTCGATTTGGAGCGGCGGATCTCCATCGGGTTCTCCTCCATAGAGATCACATCCGGTGCGTCGAGGATCGTCATACCCTCCAAGGAAAGCCCGCTCTCCTGCGCGCAGGCGCGGATTCCGCTCTCGCTGCCGGTGAGGAGAATGGATACCCCCAGCTCGTCACGGGCGCGGCAGGCCCCCTTTAAAATTTCCAACGGTGCGTGATCCCCGCCGTATGCGTCTACAATGATAGTCATGCCCGACCCTCCTGTAAAATATGATCCAAAGTATCCAGCGACCGCTCCGCAAGCGCCGTATAGCGCTGCTGCTTATCGCGAATCTGATGTTCCAACGGTTCTATTATACCAAAATTTGCCCCCATCGGCTGGAAATTTTTTGCCGGGGAGGCGGAAATGTACTCGGAGAGCGCACCGCACATGGTCGTATTCGGGAAACGGACCGGCCGAAGCCCCCGGATCCGGCGCGCCATATGATAGGCGGCCAGGATACCCGAACAGGCGGACTCCATGTACCCCTCCACGCCGGTGATCTGCCCGGCAAAGGCGATACGCGGATCCGCACGCAGCGTAAAATCCGCGTCCAGCACCTGCGGTGCGTTTAAAAAGGTGTTGCGGTGCATCACGCCGTAACGCATAAACTGCGCGTTTTTAAGCGCCGGGATCAGGCCAAACACGCGCTTTTGTTCCGGGAAGGCCAGATTGGTCTGGAAGCCCACCAGGTTGTAGAGCGTACCGGCGGTGTTCTCCTTGCGCAGCTGGAGCACCGCCCACGGGCGCTTCCCAGTGGCGGGGTCGCGCAGGCCGACGGGTTTGAGCGGCCCAAACCGCATGGTGTCCGCACCGCGTTTTGCCATGACTTCGATCGGCATACATCCCTCATATACGTCAAAATCGTGGAGCTGCGCCGTGCGCGCGTGAACCAGCTCCTCGTAAAACACCTCGTATTCCTCCCGGTTCATCGGGCAGTTGATGTAATCATCCGCATCGCCCCGGTCATAGCGCGACTGGGTAAAGGCGCGGGACATATCCAGACTCTCCGCCGTGACAATGGGGGCGGCGGCGTCATAAAAGCTCAGCTCCTGCCCGCAGAGGCGCTGGATCTGTGCCGAAATCGCATCCGAGGCGAGCGGCCCCACGGCGAGGATGACATCCCCCGCCGGGATCTCCGCGACCTCACGGTGTTCGATCGCAATATTGGGGCAATTTGTAATCTCCTGCGTAACCAGCGCGGAAAATGCGTCCCGATCCACAGCCAGCGCCCCGCCCGCCGGCACACGGCAGCGGTAGGCGCAGTCCACCAGCAGGGATCCAAAACGCTGCATCTCCGCCTTGAGCAATCCCCCCGCGGAGGCAATCCGCTCCGCCTTGAGGGAGTTAGAGCAGACAAGCTCCGCAAAGCCCTCACTGTGGTGGGCGGGGGAATAGCGCAGCGGCTTCATCTCCACAAGCGTGACCGGGATCCCCTGATGCGCCAGATGCCAGGCGGCCTCACATCCGGCCAGCCCGGCCCCAACGACAGTGACCCGGCTCATGCCTCCTCCTCCGCTCTCGCCTTGGATTTTTTAGCGGCAGATGTTTTGGCCTTAGAGGCCGCTTTTGGGGCCGTGGTTTTCTTAGCTGCCGTCTTTTTGGCAGTAGTTTTCTTGGTCGTCTTTTTCGCGGCCTTTTCCTCCGTGCCATCCTCCGCCTTTGCCTTCCGGGTGCGCGGCTCCTCCTTGACGTAGGTGCTGCACTGCTCATTCAGGCAGATCAGCTGATTGGCGCGCTTTTTAAAGAGTGTCTT
>USLQ01000355.1 GCA_900555545.1 uncultured Oscillospiraceae bacterium
CTATTTTAACGGCATGCTCACGGATTCGCGCTCCTTTGTGTCCTATGCGCGCCACGATTACTTCCGGCGCGTGCTGTGCAGCGTGATCGGCGCCTGGGTGGAGCAGGGGCTCTATCCAAACGATCCTGCACGGCTCGGCCGCCTGGTAGAGAATATCTGTTACCGCAACGCCAGGAGTTATTTTCAGCTTGAAGACAGGGAGGTACAATCATGAAATTAGGATTTAGGTGGTACGGGGCGGACGACCCCGTCACCCTGCAAAAAATCCGTCAGATTCCAAACATGCACAACATCGTCACCGCGGTGTATGACGTACCCGTAGGCGAGGTGTGGAGCCGCGAGAGCATCCGCGCCCTGCGCAGCCGGATTGAGGAAAACGGCATGGTGATGGAGGTCATCGAGAGCGTGCCGGTGCACGAGGATATCAAGCTCGGCCTGCCCACCCGCGACCGTTATATCGCGGCGTATCAGGAGAATATCCGCCGCCTGGCGGCCGAGGGTGTCAAATGCATCTGCTATAATTTTATGCCCGTGTTTGACTGGACGCGCACGCAGCTGGATAAAGTTGCTGCGGACGGTTCGAATTCGCTCGTCTACTACGCCGAGCAGCTCAAGGGGATGGATCCCCTCAGCGGGGAGCTCTCCCTCCCGGGGTGGGACAGCAGCTACAAAAAGGAGGACATGCGCCGCCTGTTTGAGCAGTATTCCCACGTGGACGGTGAGGCGCTCTTTGATCATCTGAAATATTTCCTGGAGGCAATCATCCCCGTGGCCGCGGAGAACGACGTCAAAATGGCGATCCATCCCGACGATCCGCCATGGCCGATCTTTGGTCTGCCGCGCATCATTACCGATGAGAAGAACATCGACCGGTTCCTGAAGCTGGTCGACAGCCCCTACAACGGCCTGACGCTGTGCACCGGCTCCCTGGGCGCGGACCCGCATAACGATGTGGTGCATCTGGTGGATAAATATTCAAAGATGGGGCGCATCCATTTTATGCACGTGCGCAATATCAAACTGGTGAAAAACGGCTTTGAGGAGACGGCGCACGACCAGAACTGCGGCTCGCTCGATATTATCGGCATCATGAAAGCGCTCTCCGATAACGGATATGATGGATATATCCGCCCGGATCACGGCCGAATGATCTGGGGCGAGACAGGTAAGCCCGGCTATGGTTTGTACGACCGCGCGCTGGGGGCGTCGTACCTCAACGGCGTGTGGGAGACCCTGCAAAGGATGAAGTAAAATCTTCCCCTTGAGGGAATTCCCGTATTAGGGAAATCCGGGAGGCAGAAAGGCGGGCGGCGATAACCGCCCGGGTGAGGTGCAAGGCTGTATATTTTACAGTGCGCCCCTGCGGGAATCGATCGGTCATTTGTTCCAGCTCGCGCCGGACGGAACGCCGGGGCGGCGTTCCCTACGAGGGTTTGCGCAGACTTCGGGCGGGGTGCAAAATAGTGTGAAACAATCTGTTGGCTTCCCGCAAATTACTTTTTCGTACCAGCTTCCGTAGGGAACGCTGCCCTCAGCGTTCTGCAGCAGGACTTGATGGTTTGTACACATCACGGCTTCACCGCAGGGACGGATTGAATAAACCGCTGGAGGCCGACAGGTCGGCCGCTCCACTAGGGGGGCTAAACATCCCCGTGGCAGCGTGGGATCCGTCACCTGCGTACCGATACAGCCAAACACATATCAGATTTTTACATGAGCAAAACAGGAGGCATATCATTATGGATTTGAATTTAAACAATAAAGTTGTCGTCATCACGGGCGCAGGCGGGATCATCTGCGGCGGAATCGCCGAAGCGCTCGCCGGTACGGGCGCCAAGCTCGCCCTGCTGGATATCAATCAGGAGGCTGTAGAAAAAGAGGCCGAAAAGGTGCGCGCCATGGGCTGTGAGGCCAAGGGCTACCGCGCAGACGTGCTGGATAAGAAATCGCTGGAGCAGGTGCGCGAGCAGCTGCATGCGGACTTTGGCAAGTGCGACATCCTCATCAACGGTGCGGGCGG
>USLQ01000356.1 GCA_900555545.1 uncultured Oscillospiraceae bacterium
AAGAGATCCTTGGCGTTTACTTTTGCAGCAGGAACCCCAACTTCAGCGTGGGGCGGATGCTCATCATTCTGAATGTTTTTGTCTTTGGCTCCTGCCTGATTATGACGGATTTGGAAACTGTGGTCTACTCTATTATCTTCAGCGCCATCACCTCTGTTACGCTGGACAAGGTGCACCTGCAAAATGTCACGCTTGACTGCGTGATTATCACCAAAAAGCCGGGCATGGAAAAGCTGGTTATGGATACCACCGGCCGTGGAGCGACGCACTGGAAGGGTTATGGCGGCTACACGGGGGAGGAGACAAATATCATCCAGACCGTTGCCTCCAAAAAAGAGGCGCTGGCACTGCGTCGGGAGATCCTCCGTACAGATCCTGCCGCCTTTGTGATCTTTAATGAAGACGTGACCGTCACGGGCAATTACCGCACCAGAATCTAAACCATTTGTTTTAAGGCGGGCCGTTCTGGCTTTTATCCCGCTCCTGTGATATACTAATCTATAAGATCAAATCCAAGAGGGGCTGTATTCTTTTGTCTACCAAAAGCAAGATTCTTGAAACACTGGAGCAGGCACACGGCGAATGGGTGACCGGCGGCGGATTGGCGGCGGAGCTTGGAATTTCCCGCACAGCTGTGTGGAAGGGCGTGGAGGCCGCTCGGCGCGACGGATTCCGGATTGACTCCGTCACGGGCGTGGATACCGCCTGGTGACCGCCGGGGATACACTATCCCCGGAGAGTATCCGCCCCTATCTGACGCACCCCGAACAGGCCAATCATATCATTGTGAAACCAGTGACGGACTCCACCAACACGGACGCCAAAAGGCTTTTGCTCGCAGGGGATACCGATACAGCCGCCATATTCGCCCTGCGCCAAAACGGAGGGCACGGCCGGAAGGGAAGGCCTTTCTTTTCGCCGCCCGGTGGGATCTATATGAGTGCGATTTTACATCCTCAGCTTGATCCGGATCAAGTGGTGCTGATTACCACGGCTGCCTGCGTTTGTGTGTGCCGCGCCATTTTCCATGTGACGGGGCGCGATCCCCAGATCAAATGGGTCAACGACCTCTTTTTAAACGGCAAAAAAATTTGCGGCATTCTGACAGAGGCGATTACCGATGTGGAGAGCGGCACAATCGGGTCTGTCGTGATTGGGATCGGAATCAATTACTGCCTTCCGCAAGATGAGATTCCAGAGGAACTGCGCAATATTGTGGGCAGTGTGATCCCAGAGGGGGCGTCACATCCCCCGCGCGGCCAGTTGGCCGCCGAGATCCTCAACCAGCTTGCCCGGGTGGAGGACATGGTACAAAATCGTTCTTTTATTACAGAATACCGCAGCCGTTCCATGATCCTCGGCGAGGAAATACGCGTGATCTCCACTAAGGAAGAATACGACGCCACAGCGATCGATATTGACCGGGATGGCGGACTTGTCATTCGCACTCCGGACGGCTGCATCTCCAGCCTGCACTCCGGAGAGGTGACCATCCGTCCAAAAAAAAATCAAAAAAAGTATTGACACCGATCCCACAGTATGATATACTAATTGAGCGCTTGAGAGACGCGATAAACGTTCTCACAGTCGGTGTTTATTACGATGAGGGTCCACCCGTTCCCATTCCGAACACGGTAGTTAAGCTCACTCGTGCCGAAGATACTTGGCGGGAAGCTGCCCGGGAAAATAGGTCGGCGCCGACACTTATAAACAGCCATCCTTTCGGATGGCTGTTTTCTTTTGTCAAAGATCCCCTGTTGCAAAAGTCAAATAGACATTTTCAGCCACCATTGCGGCAATTTCTATTGGAATACACCCATATTTATGTTAAAATGAAAACAAATATTTGCAGCCAGGGAGCGTTATCATATGGCAAAAGAGATCATCAACAATCAACAGGAAAATCCGGCCGGAATCCGGCTCTCCGCCACCAATACTCACGTGGAGTTTACTGCCAGTACAGATTATGAAATCCTTCTAATGGGCAGCGACACGCCCGCTGTTGTAGATCGGCAGGT
>USLQ01000357.1 GCA_900555545.1 uncultured Oscillospiraceae bacterium
TCGTTGCTGCTGTGCCCACGCTTTGGCGGCTCTGTTACCAGCAGCGAGATTGGTCTGCCAGTATCGTCTACGGGATTGGTATTGCCGTGCGGCGCAACCTCTATTTGGCAACATGGTTCATAAACAGGGGTCAATAATATGGGAAATAATGTAATGCTTCAATTTAAACAGGTGAGCTTCGGCTACCACTTCGAGGATGAGCCTGTGGACAGGCCTGTTCTCCATGCTTTTGATTTGACGGTTTATCCCGGAGAGTTTGTGGCAGTTCTGGGCCGCAACGGGTCCGGCAAGTCAACGATTGCCAAGCTTGCAAACGGGATCCTGATACCGGATGACGGTACAGTCACTGTCAACGGACTCAGTACGGCGGAGGAGAAGAATCATCGCGAGATCAGAAAGACTTGCGGTCTTGTTTTCCAGAATCCGGATAACCAGATTGTAGCCACCATTGTGGAGGAGGATGTGGCCTTTGGGCCAGAAAATCTCGGTGTTCCTCCGGCGGAAATTCGGGAACGAGTGGACCGGGCGCTAAAATCGGTAGGGATGTATGACGCACGCAAAAAGGAACCGCACAAGCTATCCGGTGGTCAAAAACAGAGGATTGCCATTGCCGGTGTTCTGGCCATGAATCCAAAATGCATCATCCTGGATGAGGCCACTGCGATGCTCGACCCGCACGGCAGGCGTGAGGTGATGGAAACAGTTCTCCGCCTGAATCGGGACTATGGGATCACAATTCTGTATATCACTCATTATATGGAAGAGGCGGCTATGGCCGATCGTATTATTGTTATGGATCAAGGGCACTCCGTAATGGATGGCAGTCCGGCGGAAGTTTTCTCACGTGTCGCCGAAATGAAGCGGCTTGGCCTTGATGTACCACAGGTTACGGAATTGATGGACAGCTTGGCGCAGTGCGGTCTTGCGGTGAAGTCTAATATCTTAGACGTGGAGTCCTGCGTGCAGGAACTCGCCCGGCTTTTGGAGGGGAAATAATGTCATATGTTTTGGAGACAGAAAACCTAACATATATTTATGGCGCCGGCACGCCCTTTCAAACGACAGCCCTCGACAATGTCAGCGTTGGGATTGAGGCCGGAGAGCTACTCGCCATTATTGGGCATACCGGTTCCGGGAAAAGTACACTAATTCAGCATTTCAATGGGATTTTGAGCCCAACCTCCGGGCGTGTGATGCTGGACGGAAAAGACATCTGGAGCGATAAAAAAAATATCCGCAGTGTGCGGTTCCGCGTGGGGCTGTGCTTCCAGTATCCGGAGTATCAATTGTTCGAGGAGACGGTGTACAAGGATATTGCCTTTGGTCCACGCAACATGGGGCTCGGTAATACTGAAATTGACGAGCGCGTGCGTGAGGCAGCTGAGTATGTTGGATTAAAGCAGATACATCTGGACGCCTCACCGTTTGACTTGTCCGGAGGAGAAAAGCGGCGCGCTGCCATCGCTGGCGTTATCGCCATGCGCCCGGAGATTCTGATTTTGGATGAGCCTACGGCGGGCCTGGATCCAGCTGGACGGGATGCGATCCTGAATCTTGTAAAAAACTATCGGGAGCAGACGGGTGCGACGGTGATTGTAGTTTCTCACAGTATGGAGGATGTGGCCCAAATTGCCACCAAAGTCATGGTTGTACATGATGCCAGGGTGGCTATGTATGGCACTGTGGAAGAGGTCTTTTCCCATGCGGAGGAACTTGTTCAGATGGGGTTGAATGTACCGCAGATCACGCAGGTGTTCAGTCGTTTAAATCATCTGGGTTATCCGGTACCTAAGAACATTTACACAGTGGAGCAGGGCAGGCGAACGTTGCTGGATCTGCTTGGACGGGGGGATCAAATTGATTAAGGATATTACGATCGGACAATTTTTCCCCGGCAAGAGTGTGATCCATCGTTTGGATCCTCGGACAAAAATCGTGCTGACGATGGCGTTGATTATTGCCATCTTTTTCTGTCAGAATATTTTTTCGCTATTGCTGATGGTTCTATTTGTGGCGG
>USLQ01000358.1 GCA_900555545.1 uncultured Oscillospiraceae bacterium
CGTGCTGCGCCCCATTCCCACCATCGCCCTGGTGCCCATCGTGATTCTGCTGGCGGGCATCGGTTTTTCCTCAAAGGTGGCGATCATCGCCTTCGGTTCCTTCTGGCCGGTGCTGCTCAACACCGTTCACGGAATCCAGTCGGTGGACAACAAGCTGCTGGAGGTGGCGTACACCTACCGGATTCCCACCCTGAAGACCATTTTCAAGATCATTGTCCCCTCCATCCCCGCCATCCTCACCGGCCTGCGGCTGGGCATGAGTAACGCCTGGATGAGCGTGGTGGCCGCGGAGATGATCGCCTCCTCCACCGGAATCGGCTATCTGATCACCCTTTCCCGTGAGACGGCAAATGCACGGGTCATGTATATGTGCGTGCTGGTAATCGGCGTGATCGGCCTGTTCATCGACAGAGGGCTGACCCGGTTGGAGCATTATTATCTGGCTAAAACCCGCGGCATCACGGACAGCAAATAAGGAGGGCGAAACACCATGGCTGGAAATGAAAATATTCTTGAGATACACCAGTTGTATAAAAACTTTTATATCCGGGGTCAGAAGTTCGAGGTCCTGGCCGGTGTGGATCTGACCGTCAAAAAGGGGGAAATGGTAGCCATTGTCGGCGCCAGCAGGCGTTTTCTGGCGCAGATCACCCGCCACCAGAACGAAGTAAAATTTATGAGTGCATCGCTGCAGTACAGCAACTATACGGGACAGGCGGATTTCGCTGTCCCGTATTCTATTATGACGGCTCCGGCAGTGGTACGGGAATTGTACTTAAAAAGCTGTAATGAAAGCATGAAATGTTATGAAGCCCTGTGCACTGCCGGAAGCGGGCACGATGCGGCCGGCTATGCCACGCCCCAGGGATTACGGAATGTACTGCTCATCAGCGCCACCCCTTATCAGTGGAAACATATCATCAGCCAGCGGGTATGCCGGAGAAATACTGATGAAACAAGGATTGTGCTGCTAAAGGTCTGGAAAGAACTTTATGAACTAAGCCCTGCTTTGTTTGCCCCATCACTGACCGGGCCTTTTTGTCAGATGGATCGATGTCTGGAAGGTAAAATGACCTGCGGGCGAAAATTGGAGGCAGATATGACGCCGGAGGATATTTTAGAAAAAGACTATCCTGCTCTTTGGGAAGGAGGCTGCCGATGAAAATAAAACTGATTGACTTTGGCGTACCGGAGCACCAGCGTCCTTACCGTCCGCATGGCAATGATGCCGGAGCAGATGTTTATCTGCCCTATGACTGCACCTTACAGCCCGGAGAAATCGCCAAAATTCCTCTTGGTTTTGGACTGGAAATACCGGATGGGTATGCGGGATATATCTTTCCCCGTACCAGTATGGCGGTAAAAGGTCTGGTCTGTGAACTGCCACCTGTGGATTCCGGCTACCGTGGAGAGATCCATGCGATCATCAGCAATGTAAGCAATCAGGCGCAGTCTCTTTTTAAGGGAGCCCGTATCGGGCAGCTTGTGATCACGCCGATCGTCATTGCGGATTTTGTAACCGATCTGGGAACAGAACGAGGAACCGGCAGCTTTGGCAGTACCGGCGAATAGAAAAAGGCTGTTTGGAGAACAGTTTTTGAATACTTATCGGTATAGGGAGCGGACATTTCGAGAACATTATAAAATATAATAAAGAAAGTCACGAAAAAAGCGGCCATTACCGTGACCGCTTACTTTCTGCTATTGAGTTCTTTCATAATACCGAGGATATATTGCATGGATTGAGGATCAAGCTGTCTTGCCTCTGCAATGAATTCCTTTAAGGTTTCCGGGTAGGTATTTCCTTCATCAAAGAATTCCTGCGGTGTCACACCCAGATATTCGCAGATGTAGAAAAAAGACTGCATAGCGGGAAGTGACTTTTTATTCTCAATATTATTGATGTAGTTGTTTGCCTGACCTAACGATAAAGACATATCGCGTGCGGAAACTCCTTTTTGTGTCCGCAGCTTCGCTAATCGTTCCGGGACAAAATCTTCATACACCGCCTTC
>USLQ01000359.1 GCA_900555545.1 uncultured Oscillospiraceae bacterium
GTCTGTTTGCCGCCTCGGCGTCGCTCAGTCCCTCCGCGGTGGTCTCCAGTTCCCGGAGCACCTCCGGCAGAGGCAGCGCGTGCCAAGGCTTTCGCTTGTGATGATCCATAGGGATCGATCACTCCTTTCAAAAAATATTCTGACTGCCGCTTGGCAGGATCAGGCTTAAAAACACAAAAAAGCACAGCCCGTACGCCGCAGCGTACAAGCCATGCCTTATCTTGCTGTATTCAGTTTCGTACTGGGAGGGTTGTCGGCGTCGCCGGCATCGTCCATCGTACAAGTCTTCCTTTCTGCGGAAAAATCCGTCCGCTATTATCATAACGGAAAGCAAGACAAAAATCAAGGGGAAAATTGTCCCTTATTTCCACGCAAGAAAGATGTAGTTCGTATTCGCTTTATTGAGCATAACCACGTCATTGCTCGAGCTCTGATACCGGTAGTTGTTGCGCACGTTGAATCCATCCGACGTGATGGAGATCCCCCGGCTGTTAAAAGTACCGCCCGCCGCACCAAAATAGCACTCCGTCACCCGGGTGTCAAAATTGATGGCAAACATGGGCATATCCTGGGGATAGACGAATACAGCCGTGGGCTGATAGCCCAATTTAATCTCGCGGCTGTCCGCATTGGTGCCAAAATACATACTGAACGCGACCGGCCCGTTCCATTTTTCTTTTTCCGCCGCCGTGACATGGATATCACCGTTTTTAATATGGCCGCCCGCCAGCGTGTCCAAAAGCAGGTTGTCGCTGTTAAAATCCGCCCGCTGCGGGCGGTCCGATCCGGCCCAGTTATTCAGGCCGAGATTCGGCGTCTTGTTGGTGCTTGACATGTTTGAAGTCCTCCTTTTATACTGCGTCCATTGCGTCCCAGCAGATGTAGCTCTCCTCCCACTGGGAAAAGGGCAGCATCGCCGCATCGATCTGATCCCAGGTGAGCGGATCACCCGCCAGCGCCGGGCGCAGGTGTGCGGGCAATAGCCGGTAGGATGCCGCAAAGGCATCACGCACCTGTTCAACAGTAAATCCGCTGTCGAACTGTAGCCGCAGGGTAAAATGCTCCGGTTCCTCTGACCACGTTCCCGTAAAGCCGCTGTCCAGCAAAGTGTCAAAGTACTCCTCCCGGCTCCACGTGCCGGGACGGCAAATCAGTTTCTCATATACCGCCTGCCTGCGCTGTTCCAGCTCTCCGGACGGATCCAGATGGAGCAGGCGCTCAAAGCGCCGCAGCCCATCTTCCCCGGCGGTGGCGGGGAACAGCGCCTCCAGCGCCTGCACCAGTTCGCGCTCTATCCAGCTGATCCCGACGCTGTACGCGTATAGCTCCGCCGCGACGGACGGCTCACGGTCCAGATTATAAACGCCGGTCCGCTCCGTCACCCGGCGCAATCGTTCCAGACATTCCATCAAACTCCCCCTACTCTACACTCACCACAATCTGGATCGCCGGCACCGTATAGCAGTCCAACGGGGGATGCACATCCCCACCCGGCTCGGATACCTGGCAGTTGAGCACACCGTCCACAGCCATTACCCGCCCGATCAGCACACTCAGGCGCACAGGTTCCCCCACGGCAAGTGCGTCGATGTAACCGTAGGCAGCCTCCTCACACGCCTGGCGGACAATCTCCCGATCGCTGCCATAATATGATGTGACATCCAGCACAAAGGCCTGTTCATACGGCTGCGCATAGCGTACCAGTACATCACAGCACAGCTCACGGTTCTGCTCCAGCTCCCGTGTAATCTGTTCGATCAGCTCTTCCCCCTCATTTGTATGGGTACGCACGGCCACATCCACCGTGCCGTCGCCCCGTACGCGCGGCAGCACATTGGCACTGATCACCTGCGCAAACGCAATCGCCTTACTGATATAATACTGCGCATTGACCCCGTTATCCCGAATCGCATAGCTCTGCTCGATCCGGCTGCGCAGCGCTTCATCCGGCTCTGCATCCCCGCCGCCATAGATATAACCCTGATTGGTCACACCGGTGACCCCCTGCGGG
>USLQ01000360.1 GCA_900555545.1 uncultured Oscillospiraceae bacterium
ATCTGTAAAGTTATTGATGCAGTCCACCTGGGAGGCCAGCGTGGCTGCAGCCTGCGGGATATCCGAAGAGCTCTGGACCCCTTGGGAGACGATCTCGAACCCGTACTGCGGAGCCAGTTCCTCCAAGCGCTTCAGGTGTGAGAGGGAATTCGACTCGTTTGTCGTATAGAGAACACCAATCTTTTTGGCGTCCGGCTGGAGGGCACGGATCATCTGGAGCTGCTCCTCCAGCGGTAGGAAGTCGGAGGTTCCGGTGCAGTTACCACCCGGGACATCCATATCAGCCACCAATTTTGCCTCTACAGGGTCGGACACTGCGCAGAATACGACCTGCGTATTTGATCCCTGCGCTTTACCATAAGCGGCCAGCGCGGCGGGCGTCGCGATACCGACGACAACATCATAATTCTTCGCGACCATATTTGCTGCAATCTGTTCAGCCGTCTCCGTGGAATTCTGGGCGTTTTGATAGTCGATCTTAACATTTTCGCCATCTTTATATCCGGCGGCCTCGATGCCCTGCATCAGGCCGGTGTAACAGTTATCCAGCGAGGGATGTGCGGCATACTGAATAATACCGACTGTGGGAAGATCCTGATCCGTGCCACCGGTAGTATCGCCGGCGCAGGCGGCAGCGGTGACTGCAATCATAGATACACTGAGAACAGCGGCAAGAACCTTTGTAAGCTTTTTCATAGTAAAAACTCCTTTAAATTAAATGTAGCATATAAATGAATCGGTAAAAAAGCTTACACACGCCATCGTTCCTTGAGCAAAATCATCTAAACCACTCCTGACAACAAAAAGTCCCTAAAGCTTTATAAAGCTTTAGGGACAGGATTAACAAACTCCTGCGGTGCCACCCACATTCACCAAAACGGTGCTCTCACTGTGCACAATCATGCACGCCCTGCTGTAACGGTCAGGCTCCGTCTCCCCTACTCGGAATCCTTTCGGTTCGCCCTCGTGAGTCCATTCACACACCCTATGCCGCCTGTTCACACCAACCACAGGCTCTCTTGAGGCAATCGGAAGTGATACTACTCTCACTCGCCGGTTTTGATTTATAATTATTATATGCGATCCTTTCTGATTTGTCAACAGGATCAGACAAGTTTTTTCTTATACATGATGTGGGCTCCAACCAAAGATACGATCAGGCCGATCGGAATCAGTACGCCGATGCCGATATCGCCCTTCACGCCCAGGCAGATCAGGATCACAGCAATCGGCAGGATGGAAATCTTCCAGTGCTTGGCAAAGTATGTTGCACCCAGCGCGCCGAACAGAGCGGGAACCACCTGCTGGAATGCCGGCGCAAACGGGGAGCTTTCATCCGTTAAGTAGGGCAAAACAGGGCTGAAAAGCAATACTCCCAGCGCAATGATCGCCGTGGTCACAATGGAACTGGTCGCCACGGAAATCGTGGAGATCACTTCCCCCTCCTCCGTGTTGCTCTTGACACCCGCATTTTCCATCGCATTCAGGGCACATGGCATTTTCAGATTGGTAATATTCCCAGTCACAAACCCCAGATAAGTGGCGCCTGCCCCCATCATCGGCGAGTAGGAGATGACCTCCACTACGGCAGACGGATAAAAGATCAGCGCAACAGGGGCCAATCCCTTGAGAATAATATTCGCCTCCGGCCAGACGCCAAGGTACGCACTGATGGAGATGGGGATCATCAGCATGACGAGCAACGCTGTCACTGTCCAGATCCTGCCATACAGGTGCACACTATCCATGTAATTCCTACCGAGCATCTCAACCCCTCCATTCTATGAACGCGATTTCCGGCGGAAGCACGGCGGAGAGCAGCATCACGACGCCCATCGCCATAAACATACTCAGCGGCATGGCAAACGGCTCAAACTTGCGCCAGCTGAATTTTTTGCACAGCCATTGGAGCAGGAACATGAACGCCATAGAACTTACAAGTGCTATCACGCTCATCACACCTGCGCCGTCCCCGCGCACATCCGCCTCGCCGCTGCCGAGAATGGCAC
>USLQ01000361.1 GCA_900555545.1 uncultured Oscillospiraceae bacterium
CCCATGGGCCGCCTTTTTCTATTACTCAAAATAAATTGGATTACTAATGCACCGTGCCATGGGCGGAACTGGCAGATGGACGTCCGCCGGCATCCGCACACGGCACACTGCCCGGTATACCGCCCGCCGGATAGAACCATAGTCCGTGAGAATTTCCGCACGGATAAAGCCCTTTTCCTTGACAGGTAGATCGATGCAATAGGCACCGCCTCTGGCAGCGCTGTATTCGTAAATAAGACGGTCGTTCTCATAAATCACCAGGCGGTCTCCGCAGCGCATCCGTTCGGCGTCGATGTGGATCTTTAGCCCGTCCCGAAACTTTACGGCGTCCCCCTGGATCGCGGCGCCGCATGTCAGATAGAGGCGCGGGCCGTTTACCCCCGAGGAGATAAAAGCGTGCCCCCGGCGCAGAGCGTCCAGAATATCGGAAGCTGTGCACGATTCGGCGCAGACGAAAGTTGTGGGTAGCGCCAGCAGATCTGTGACGGCGTAGTCCCGGTGATAGTCACTCCCGCCCACGGCGGCAATCCTTTTACCTGCCAGCAGTTGGCTGTGCCACCAGGCCACGGCGGCCATGTTGTCGATCCGCTGCGGGCCGTTCCAAACCTCCACGCAATCGTAGTGGAATCCCTCACGCGGCAGGTGCCATCCGCAGTTTTTGCACTCCGGATGGTTCATGGAGATGATGGCGCCGCTCTCCCTTGCCTGCGTGTAGATCGGAAGGAAGTCCTCAAAGCTGTTAACACAGTAGGGCGTAGTAAAAGGGCGCTCTGCACCCCAAAAGTTGATGTGCCCAAGGAATGAGGTGAGTTCCACCCCTTTCATCACCAGCAGGTCGGGCAGGTTGTGTGGGGTATGCGCGGCTACGCTGTTGTTGTGATCCGTGATGATGATATAGTCCAGTTTTTTGCGCCGGGCCTTTTCAATCAGCTCTTCCGGCGTGTATTTCCCGTCGCTGTTTACGGTATGCAGGTGGGTGTCTCCTTTGAGCCACCGGCGTTCCCTGAAAGTGTAGGTGATATGGTATTCCGCTGTGACGCCGTTGCCCACACGATCTGTCCCAACGATGATCCGCCATTTCCCCGCCTGCGGCGTGCATTGCTCATAGCCGGGTGTGGCGTATTTTTCGCTGATGATCACGTCCTGACGCACATTCCCAGAGGCGCCAACCTGCACGCCGTCCGGGCCTACCAGGCCAAAGTCCAGGTTCCCTTCCGCGCGCGGCTGCCAGCTATGCCGGATCCGCAGGATCTCCACATGCTCCGGCACCTCAAAATCAATATAAAAGCATTTTTTGACGTCGTCCCCGGCAAATTTCCGCCTCAGGGTCAGATGTTTTTCATGCATGGTGTCACCTCGCATTCTCAATACTCCATTGACAAGATCATCATACCTCTTTTTTTTCAAAAAGTCAAAAAAATATCGGGATTTAATCTAAATTTAATGTACAATTTAGTTTAATTTGTGGTATACTGGACAAAAAGGGAGAGGAATGATGAAAATGAAAAAAGAAAACGACACATCTACCGGGGTCAAACGGACAACCTCCTTCCGCTACGGGATCGGCATGTTCGGCACCTCTATCCCCATCAATATGTTTAAATCGTATGCGGCGATTTTTTACGTGGATATGTTGGGGCTGGAGATGACCAAATATTCCCTGGTGCTGCTGATCTACACTTTTGTCGATGCAATCGACAATCCGGTTTATGGTTTTCTGTCCGACCGCACGCGGACGCGCTGGGGCAGAAGACGGCCTTGGCTGGTCGTTGGTGTTCCACTGCTTGTGCTGTGTTTTATTTTGTTCTATAACGTCCCATCTGCGATTACCGATAATAACACGGCACTCTTTGTCTACTTTTTGCTGATGTACATTTTAACGGGGACGCTCGATTCCCTAATGAACGCGAACTACGGCGCGTTGTTCCCGGAGCTGTTCCAGAGCGACGTGGAGCGCGCCAAGACGAACGCGATCCGCCAGGCGTTCCAACTGGTGGCCATGGT